>JAKQFZ010000820.1 GCA_029558215.1 Candidatus Omnitrophota bacterium | reverse complement strand
AAGCACGCCGCGGTATCCCGAATCGAGATCGAGCGAACGCCGTTGAAAGTCAGGGTGAATATCTACACGGCGCGTCCCGGGATCATCATTGGTCGAAAGGGAACCGAAGTCGAGAGACTCAAGAAAGCCCTTGCTGTCAAGACGGACAAGCAGGTTTTCATCAACATCAAGGAAGTCAAGGCTCCGGATATGGAAGCGCAACTTATTGCCGAGAATGTTGCCAGCCAGTTGGAGAAGAGGATTTCCTTCCGTCGGGCGATGAAGCGACCGATTCAGTCGGCGCTGACTGTCGGGGCGTTGGGTGTCAAGATTTGTGTTGCGGGTCGTCTTGGTGGAGCCGAGATGAGTCGGACAGAATGGTACCGAGAGGGACGTGTTCCGCTACACACGTTGCGGGCGGATATTGACTATGGATTCGCAACGGCGCGAACGAAGGCCGGTAGCGTTGGAGTGAAGGTCTGGGTCTACAAGGGAGAAATACTTGACCTGTCCGTGCTTCGAAAGAAAGACGAAGAGGGAGCCTGAGACAAGAGCAGGACGATAGGATTCCGGAGGAACCTGAATCATGTTGATGCCGAAAAGGGAGAAATTCCGCCGACAGCATCGGGGACGCAACAGGGGCAAGGCCTGGCGCGGCCAAGAAGTGAGCTTCGGCGAGTATGGCATGAAAGCAGTCAACTGTGGCTGGATCTCCAGCCGACAGATTGAGGCGGCTCGTGTGGCGTTGACTCGTCACATGAAAAGGCAGGGGAAGGTTTGGATTCGTATTTTCCCACACAAGTCTCTGACAGAACACTCAGCGGAGACTCGAATGGGTGGTGGAAAAGGTGCTCCGTCCGAGCACGTTGCAGTCGTGAAGCCGGGAGCGATTCTTTTCGAGGTTGATGGCGTGACCGAAGCAGTGGCGAAAGAGGCCATGCGTTTGGCAAGTCACAAACTTCCGGTTCAGACGCACTTTGTGTATCGAGATCGTAAGGGGGTCCCAGAATGAGAAAACAGGTAAAAGGTTTTCGGGACATGACCTTGGAAGAGTTGAAGAGCCGAGTGGATAGTTTGCGGAAGAACCTTTTTGGTCTTCGTTTCCAACTTTCGACGGGGCAGTTGGAGCAGACCAATCAGATCAATGCGCTCAAGAAGGATATAGCCCGCGCTTTGACGGTCATGCGGGAGATGGAGAAGGCCGGCGAGGGGGCACGGAAGGCCTGAGCCCGAAGGGATGTTCAGGCATACCCCTTGAGGGATGAGACGCGGGAGAATAAAAGATGCAAGAGAGAGCACGAAGAAAAGTCCGAGTTGGCAGAGTGGTTAAGTCGAGCATGGATAAGACGGTGACGGTTCTCATCGAGCGGTCTTTTCCGCATCCACTTTACAAGAAGATTGTTCGACGATCGAGCCGGATTATGGTTCACGACGAGAACAAGAAATGCAATGTTGGTGACGTGATTCTCGTCATGGAGACGCGCCCTCTGTCAAAGAACAAGCGATGGCGCTATGTCAAAACGATTCGAGAGGCCATCTGAACGGATGCCAAGAGGGGTCTCTTTTGGGTGAGGACTCGGCGAGTCTTGATTAAACGGAGCGAGGAGACAAGACAGTGATTCAGCCTCAGACAACACTCACTGTGGCGGACAACTCAGGGGCGCGTAAGCTGATGTGCATCGGCGTTCTGGGCGGAAGTGGCAAGCGGTATGCCCGTATCGGGGATATCATTCGCGCTTCTGTCAAAGAGGCTCTGCCTGAGAGCAACATTAAGAAGGGACAGGTCGTCAAAGCCGTTGTGGTGAGAACCCGTAAGGAACTCAGGCGCAAGGATGGAACTTACATTCGATTCGACAACAATGCGGCGGTTCTTATCAATGAACAGAAGGATCCCATCGGCACTCGTATCTTTGGACCGGTGGCCAGGGAACTCAGAGAGATGAAGTACATGAAGATCGTCTCGCTGGCTCCCGAAGTGATATAGAGCAGGAAGGGACGGGACAATGGCCAAGCAGGCAGTGGCAGTGAAGGACAGGATCAAGCAGCGAATTCGCCGTGGCGATACTGTAATAGTTCGCAAAGGCCGCGAAGCGGGAAAGAGCGGCAAGGTGATTCGTGTTCTGCGCCAGAAGGATGCGGTGCTGGTTCAGGGGCTGAACTACGTGAAAAAGCACACCCGACCCAACCCCCAAATTGGTCGGCAGGGCGGTGTGATGGAAAAGGAATCCATGATTCGAATGCCGAACGTGATGGTGGTCTGCCCTCAGTGCGAGGCCCCGACGCGAGTGGCTCGAAAAACGATTGAGGATGGTAAGCGAGTTCGCGAGTGCAAAAAGTGCTCGTATCAGTTCTGAGCGTCCAGGAGTAAACGCCTGGGAGTGAATCTTTTGCTGCCGTGGCGTGGAATGGATGCACAAGGAAAGAAAGTTAGTAACTGCGGGTGTGAGGATTGATTTCCAGTCCCGCAAAGAAAATGAGTGAGAAAGACCCCAGGGGACTCTGATTCCCGCGAGGAGGTCTGGCCGAATCCGGTTCGGAGGGAGCTAAGGTGGCTAAGGACGGAAAGAAAGAAAAGCAGGAACAGCAGGCCGCTCAGCCGAGGCAGAAGCCCCGATTGCAGGTGCTTTACGAAGACGTCGTTCGAGAGGCTCTTCAGAAGCAATTCGGCTACAAGAATCCGATGCAGATGCCGCGGCTGGTGAAGATCGTTCTGAATATGGGAATCGGAGAAGGCTCCAGAGACATCAAGATTCTGGATGCCCTGAAGGGAAACCTGGCTCAGATTGCAGGTCAGAGACCGGTGACGACTATGGCCAAGAAGTCCATTGCGAACTTCAAAATCCGCCAGGGAATGCCTGTGGGATGCAGTGTGACACTGCGCCGCAGTCGGATGTACGAGTTTCTGGACAAGTTGATCAATGTGGCGATTCCCAGGATTCGAGACTTTCGAGGTCTTTCGGCGCGGTCATTTGATGGACGTGGCAACTACAGTCTGGGAGTGTCCGAGCAGTTGATCTTCCCGGAAGTGGAGTATGACGGAATTCCCCAAGTGCAGGGGATGAATATCACGATTGTGACAACGGCAAAGACTGACGAGGAGGCGCGGGAGCTGCTTCGTCATTTCGGAATGCCGTACCGAGAGAGATAACCGAGCGTTCCCAAGGGTAAGGGAGGAAGGCAGAAAGTGGCAAAGACAAGCCTGCGCATCAAAGCGACAAGAAAGCCGAAGTTTCCGGTTCGAGCGTACCATCGGTGCCCCCTGTGTGGTCGGTCCCGAGCGTACATGAGGAAGTTTGATATGTGCCGCCTTTGCTTCAGGTCGCTCGCGCACAAAGGCGAGATTACGGGCGTTACAAAGTCAAGTTGGTGACAGGGCAGTACCCAGTTAGGACGAGGGCAACAGGCCGGAGGAAGAGACAATGGCGATGAGTGATCCGATATCTGACCTCTTGACGCGCATTCGAAAC
Organism: Candidatus Omnitrophota bacterium; assembly: GCA_029558215.1. Lineage (GTDB taxonomy): Bacteria > Hinthialibacterota > Hinthialibacteria > JAKQFZ01 > JAKQFZ01 > JAKQFZ01. The sequence goes on along the minus strand of JAKQFZ010000820.1, from coordinate 2,007 downwards.
GCGAACCTGGCATATTTGGAGCGCGTGGAGATGCCGAGTTCAAGAATGAAGCAGGATATCTTGAATATCATGCGCGAGGAGGGCTTCATTAAGAACTTCCGCCTGGTGGAAGACCGCAAGAGGGGCGTTTTGCGTGTGTATCTGAAATATGGGCCGCAACGTGAGCGGGTCATCAGTGGTCTGTGCCGGGTGAGTCGTCCAAGTTTGAGAGTTTACGTGGGCAAGAACGAGATTCCCCTGGTGATGGGTGGTTTGGGAACGTGTATTCTGTCCACTCCGAAAGGGATCATGACGGGTCAGAAGGCGCGTCGCCTTGGGGTGGGTGGCGAGCTTCTTTGCAAGGTTTGGTAGCAGCGCTGCTCAGGAGCGCAATAACTAAGGAGACAGAGATGTCGCGAGTTGGCAAGCAACCGATTAAGATACCCAATGGAGTATCTGTTACTCTGGATGGGGTTCGCGTCAAGGTCAAGGGTCCCAAAGGAAGCTTGGAACGCAATATCCCGGGGATTTTGTCTTTGGAGATCGGTTCTCAGGAAATGTCTGTCCAGAGACCGAACGATGAGTGGACCTCCAAGTCACTGCATGGGTTGACAAGAACCCTGGTTTCGAACATGGTGACCGGGGTCTCAACAGGGTTCAGCAAACAGTTGGAAATCCAAGGGCGAGGGTACCGTGCTTCCGTGGACGGGAAGACCTTGGTGTTGGATCTTGGTTTTTCCCATCAGATTCGATATCCCATTCCGGAAGGAATGCAGATTACCACTCCGGATCCGACCAAGATTGTCATCTCCGGGGCGGACAAGGAAGCAGTGGGTCATCTGGCTGCAAAAATCCGTTCGTTTCGACCGCCGGAGCCGTACCAGGGCAAGGGCGTCCGATACGTCGGAGAATATGTCGCGAGGAAGGCAGGCAAGAAGAACGTCTGATGCCAACAAAGAAGGAACTCAATCGTCAAAAAAGGCAACGGCGGGTCAGGGGTCGTATTTCCGGCACTCCCGAGAAGCCTCGCTTGTGCGTGTTTCGCAGTCTGCGGAACATTCATGCGCAAATCGTGGATGACGTCGCAGGTCGCACCTTGGTGGCGTGTTCCACCAAGTGCAAGAGCGTGGCGAGCGTGCTGGCGGAGACGAACTGCAAACCGGGGTCTAAGGAAGCGGCCAAGCGTGTCGGTCGGTGTCTTGGGGAACAGGCTGTTGCAGCAGGAATCCTCCAAGTCGCGTTTGACCGTGGTGGATATCTGTACCACGGCAGAGTAAAGGCCGTGGCGGAAGGTGCGCGCGAAGCGGGACTGACTTTCTAAGCGAGTCAGCATCAGCAGGCACGTCGGCCGGGCCTGGTTCATTCGCGTGCTTGTTTGTAGAAGAAGCCGATCTGTACCAGTTTGGCTTCCTACGAGAGGAGGGACAGAGTGCCCACAAACCAGGAAGAGAAGAAAGAATTCAAAGAGCGGGTTATCTCGGTCAGGAGAGTTGCCAAAGTCGTCAAGGGTGGTCGTCGTTTCAAGATCACCGCTTTGGTGGCTGTCGGAGACGAAAAGGGGCGTGTTGCTGCTGCTATGGGAAAAGCCAGTGAAGTCGCTGACGCCATCCGAAAGGGCGTTGAGAAGGCGACCAAGCAGTTGATGAATGTCCCCATCGTGGGCACGACAATTCCTCACGAGATCATTGGTGAGTTTGGTGCAGCGCGAGTGCTGCTGAAACCCGCCACCCGTGGAACCGGTGTTGTGGCGGGTGGTGCCGTACGCGCCGTCATTGAACTGGCGGGCTATCGGGATATCCTGACCAAGAACCTTGGAACTCAAAACGCCACCAATACGGTCTATGCGACCTTGGACGCGTTGATGAAGCTTAAGGATGCTGCCGTGGTGTCCCAACTTCGGGGCAAGACAGTCCGCTTCATCCCAAGGCAGCCGGAAGCACGACAGCCGGAAGTAAAGCAGGAGGCAGTGGCAGACTATGCCGGACAGCAAGTTGAGGGTTGAGCAAGTCGGCAGCGGATACTCCCGTG
>JAKQFZ010000776.1 GCA_029558215.1 Candidatus Omnitrophota bacterium | reverse complement strand
TTCATTGCTGAATCACGACTGATCATTCAGAGGGCCCTCCGTTCTCCCAGCGTTCACCAGCTCCAGGCGGCAACTCACCTCTCTCTTCCTTGCATAGCTTGCAGTCTTCTGGAATGTGTGTCTTCATTGACGGGAAAATCTTATAGAAGGGTTTGCAAATAAGGGGGGGGCTTGGGTCCACCGTGACAAGCATATTCATGATACGCATCTTCGCACATTCCGGCCAAACTGGGGCAGAATGTCGCAAGGGCACAGCACACAACCACGCCACCTCCGATTACGATAAGACATCCACTCGGCAACTCACCGGTTACATCAATGTAGCCGAGGGGATTGTGCATGACAAACATATGCCGGCGTAGATAAGCAGGATCGCTCTTTCTATAATGAAAGGGATCTGCTGATATGAATTTGGCCGTTGGAGGCTCATACCACCTCTGCCAGAAATAGTACATCTCCCCATCCGGATCATATTCCTTCGTCGTCAGATGCCTGCCGGAGAACGAAGCTGCCCATGCGCCGGTATTCATGCTCGAAAGCACGTTCCCGTAGGCGTCCTGATGGTATGAAGCAATCTGATCACCTGTCATGTCGGACGTTCCCATAACGTTGCCGAGCCGATCATAGTCGAGCCAGGACATTGTCTTGTCAGGAGCGCCATCCCCAAAATCATACGTTGCGGCGATCTTGCCTATCGAGCCACCGGTCAGCGCATTGAACGTCTTCGTCATCGAATTCGACAGTCTGATCAAGTCAATTTGGAAGTCGGAATCGCCGGTGCTGAAGATGATCCCGATGCCGTCGGTTTTCAGCCAGGCGTTGTTCGTGCTGACGGTGTTCCAGTCGGATTCGATGGGCAGTGCCCAGCCAACTATCCTTGCGCAATCCTTTTCGCTGACCAAATTCATCTGCAAACCCCGTCCTGCAACGTCTTCTCAAATATACCGTATTTCGCCCAACGTGTTCAACCCGAATCGGAAATGAGCGAAATGAGGTGTGAGCACTCAGGTATTCCGATTTGAGATCTCAAATTTGATATCTCAGAATTCGGGAGCAAGATGCTCCCGCTCCAATGCCCTCATCCCTGCCTTCTCCCAAGGGGAGAAGGTGTTCGTCTGGGAACCCCAGGTAGGATGGGTCGTGACCCATCAGTTGTCTTGTCATGTGCGCTGAACGCTGCAACCTGTTTCCGAGTTCCACCATCTTTGCTCCGAAGGACTATCCCAGTTCTCAATCTGGATTCTCCTCAACCCAGGGCCCCGGTTTATTGAGACAGCCTCCGGGGAAACCGGGCTACACGCTGTCTGTCCGGAATTGTAAGATCAGCGCCTATGGGGAAGGTGGTTGCTCTCCCAGGAACAGCCCATTCATTCTCGTATCACGGCAGGTCTCTAAGCCGCCGCCAGATCCACTCGGTAGACATCAGCAAGAACAGCAGTCCGTAGAGCATCGGACTGTTCCAGAGTTGTCTTGTGATTGTTCGCTCAACTTCCTTTTCCCCTTTGGGAACAGTTCGAGGAAGATCAGTGACGTTTTCTGCACTGAAGTAGAGTCCCCCTGTATCGGTGCTCAGGCTGCGCAGAAGTTGTTCATTCATCCCAGCGCTACGCTGCTCCATGACGTACGGCTCGACGCGAAACTCGCGTTCGGCGGTCAACGGTTCTTTGCCCGACTGCTCCACCCGAGCAAGCAGTTTGTACGCTCCCAAGACCGATGGCAGAAAAGCCACCCTGTACCAACCGGGAGCTTCCATGGGCTCCAGTTGGAATTGTTTCTGGCCAAAATCCGGAGAGGAAATCCAGAGCACCGGCTTGTTGGCTCCCGTTGCATCGAATGACGAATGACGGACTTTGATCTCAATCTCCTTGCCTTGGATATACTGTTCCTGTTCAAGGCTGATCGCCAAGGCGTCCTTGTCCTCAATGTCGCCCATGATGATCCAACGCACAAAGCCCTGCCAGAAACGACGCAGCAATACCTGTCCCGGTTGATCGCTGCCCTTCATGAATGACCAGCGATACCACTCATCCGTCGCCAAGATCGCCGTTCTGCCCCTGCCGTACTTTTGAACCGCGAGGAGAATCGGAGAATCCCCCGCTGCATCTGTCTTACCTGTCATCAAAACAAGCGCTGCGGGACGTGCCTTTCCCAGAGGCCAATACGCTCCCATTTCCGGCAGATTCCCAAGCAGAGCCTGCATCTCGATCGGGTCTGAACTCACACGAAAAACCGGATGGTTGGTGCCTTCTGGGGTGACGAAATAACTGAGTGGCGAGGAAGGAAGAACCTGCTGCTCTCCCTTCAACTCAGCGGGCAGAATGGCTTCCATCGGAGTTCCGTAGAATCCATCCTGCCCGAAAGAGGATTCACCTGCCACCAGCACAACGGACATCCCTTTCTCGGAAACGGCATCAACTATTGCTTTGAGGCCTTCCTCACCAAATCGCTTCGGGGAAACATCTCCCAGAATCAGGAGGTCAACGTCCTTCAGGTCAGTTGTTCGCTTGGGATAGTCCCATTTCTCCGACTGATCTTGCTGCTTGCCAGTTCGCTGGTGGTAGAAGGTGCCTTCGGCGATTTCCAACACCGCATGGAGCGCAATACGGGGATCGGAACGCAGTGCCCTGACCAGAAATCCGTAACCCCATCGAGGACGGCCTTCCAGGAACAGAACCTGCATTCGCTCCCGAGTGACATGAACCTCAACCTGTTTTTGATTGTTGCTGGTGACCCTTTCGTCAGCAAGAACCTGGGTGCTCAGGGTCAGTTGGTAGGTGCCCCTTTCCCCGATGGTGAAAGTGATCTTCCCGCGCTCTTGGGGAAACTTCTCTGTAAGTTCCACCGTCTGACGCGCAAGCACCATCGTGTTGCCCTTAGCAGCCGCTGTCGTGTCACTCTGGACGACTTTCGCGGTCGTTTCGTCCACAAGCGTTCCCTGCAGTATCACTTCAGCACTGACTGATTTGTATCCATAGGATCGAATATCGAATGTTACGGGGACTTCTTCATTCATGAAAACCATAGTCGGAACAGAAATGCTCCCAATCTCCACGTCCTTGTAGTCACCCGCCTGACCGATTCCAACCGTGTAGACGCGCACCCCCTGTTGCTTGAGAGCTGGGGTGATCTCTGCGGGGTGGGTTCCCAGGTTGTGAACGCCATCGCTCAAAAGCACGAGTGCGTCCACCCGTTTGCCCTCACGACGCAGGGACTCGATCACTGCCCCACCGATATCTGTTGAACTTCCATAGGCCGCAGGGATGGCGGCAAGTGTCCCTTCGGTCTGAGGCTCAAGAAAAGATCCGAATGTGTACAGCCGCAGATCGAAATCCTCGGACAATTGCTTTGACAAGTGATAGAGGATGAGATCGCGAGCCTTGTTGAAGCGCGTTGTCCCCGCTTGATCCTCCACGCCCATGCTTTCGGAAGCATCCAGCAAGACGGGGAGTACGGTGTGAACTTTCTCTTTTCTACGCGTCTGTGTCACAGGGCGGGCAAGCATAAAGACTAAGACCACGAGAGCGCCTATCTTGAACAGCAGAAAGACATAGACGAGCAGCGACTCCTGTTGCCTCAGCCGCCGCCAGTAGGAAAGAAACACGACAGCGGCGGAGAGAAAGAATCCCGCGATCAAAATCCACGGTGGAAGAAATGGCTCAAACTGCACGCCCAGAAGCACCCCCTACCGGACGATTCCGGTCAAACAGTCTTTCTCTCTTTGGCTCTTACCCTCTTGAATCCGGAGCACTCAACGACCTCAACTGGAGCCTTTCCCAGAGTCATGTCAAGCAACAGATTCATCCCCAGGTTGTCACTGGCGATATGACCGGCGATGACCACGTTCAGATGATTTTTCTCCGCTTCTTTGTAGCAGTCCTCGGACATGTGCATTCCGACGATCGTGCCAACATCCGTTTGTGCGATACGTTCCAGTATCTCTTTAGGCCCACCGGTTCCACCTGTCATATCCACCATGATCCTGCCGGCTCTGCGCGATTCCGATCCGAGGATGACTTTTGGTCCTGTGCCAAGTCGCGACGAGTCCTGGTACTCGGGCTGTGTGAGAAGAAAATCAATCACATCGGAGACCTTCTCTGGCTTTTCCGCATCCATCCTTTTCTGTAGATACTTGGTGACACAGTTGTCTGCAGGTGTGTGTGTACACATCAACGGAATGTTCAGAAGACGGGCTAGATCCACAGCACGGTTGCAGTTGCTGGCCAGAAGTCGCTTTTCGATTTCGCTGGCGCGTTTCCCGATAAGGCTTTCGGCAACGCTGATCGGGACACCGATGCTGTGCCAGACATCTGCCTGAACGTACATAACCTTGTGAAGGCTCGTCAGGCCGATCCCCTCCGGATGGTGTCCCAGAACCAGGTCGAACCCTTCGCCCCTTTCTCTGAGGCGGTCTGCCAGGAGCACTTCGGGACCCTCGATGTCAATGCCCACGAGCATTCTCTTGAGTGGGGTCTCCGGCTCTCCGAAGAGAAAACGGCTGTCGGCAAAGGGGTTTGTCAAACTGTCGGTATCGAAATACCCTTTCTTCTTCTCGTCGAGTTTGTCGTACTCTTGTTGTGTCTGTTTGAGAAGTTTCTCAACAGCCTTTCTTCCGCGCGGATCCTGATCGATCCCAACTTGGACTGCCTTTGCAAAGAATTGTTCCAGATTCATCGTACGTACTCCTTGTGCTCGCTGGCAAGATCTATGGCTGCGCCTTGACAATCAAGGCGATGTCTTTGTCGAAGGATGGCAGAACAACCGTAACTTTTCCTGAATCCGCTTTGACGACGCTTTGCTGGATTTTCTTGCCTGTGCGGGTGTCGAAAACCCGCACCTGAAAACTGCCTTCCGAGGAGGCTTTGAGCACCAGCTGCGTATCACCGTCCCCAACCTTCTTGGAGTTGGACTCGCGGACAAGCCATATCAGGAACTGCTGTTCATCGCCACAGCCGACTGGATGTACCTTCTGCCCATCGGGAGTGGAGACACTCAGTCTTTCATCAACATTTCGTGCGGCAAATGTGCTCCAGGGAATCTTCGATGCAACAAGGCTCAAACCGAGTTGGCTCTCTCTCATCCCCTCGGAGAGGATGTGATGCCAGCGATACGGCCATCGAAGACCAGCCCCCGCAGCACCCGTTGCCAGATGTGCCCAGGACATATTGTGAAATAGTTCATCATCGAGTTCGTCCGGAAGAGGCCACAGATCAACGGGACCAAATTCGGAAGCGAAGAAGGGACGCTGCACACTCTGCTCAATCTGTTCCAACTGCCTTCTAATTCCTCGACCGAACTCCAGTGCCGGCTGGATCGGATCCACCGGTGCTCTCCCTTGCGGATAGTAGATGTGCGTTGTCACAAAGTCCAGAAATGGGTTGTCAAGAAGCAAGGAGGGAATGCGGGAGTCTGCTTCGACTTCGGTTTCAGTCAGGCTGACCGTGATCAGATGATTGGTACCCCATTTTGTCTTTTCGTACTCCCGAACGAACTTGGCCATGCGTGCAGTCCAATCCCTTTGTTGCTCAGGTGTCGCTCCCCATCGCATATCCACCTCATTGAGAATCTCCCAGGCAAAAAGGAAATCCGAGTTGCCGAATCGATCGATCAGAGAGCGCATTCGCTCCTGTTGGCATTTGAACACCGCCTCTGAAGTCAGAAACTCCTCTCGCGAATGCGCCGGTCCCCCGTTGACGGCATTGTAAGGGTGCTGATCCCATTTCTTGTCCATCCAGAAAGTGTCAAAGGGTGTCAGAATGACATAAATATGGTGTTGCGTCGCCAGTTCAAAAAGTCCGTCGAGAAAGGCAACTGTATCCTGAACATACTCCCCGACAGGTTCCTCAAGGAACGCGCCACCGTTGCGAATACCCGTGTTGGCTGCTTCTGCCATGATGCGGATGCAGTTCACGCCGTGTTTTCTAAGCATCTGGAAGTAGTGTTCTGCACCAGGTGGATTGTACTCCCCATGATTGGGGTAGATACACATCATCTCAGGCCAGTTCATGGCTTCATTGGATCCGATGGGAACAAAACTGGTTCCATCTTCCAGTTGAAAATACTTGCCGGATGGGCTGATCCGAACAAAGTTTCCCGCAAACGCGACCTGTGAGAACACAAACAAGGAGAGCAGGATTCTGCTGATTCGCAATGAGACGTCCTCCTTTATGAAACACTGCACTGTGAACAATACAAGACTATCCTAACCATATCACACAACAGTCACAAGCGATAATTGGGAGCGCGTTGATAAACCACCCGCGATCTTCTATATTGGTTTTCGCTCGATATGTGGAATTCCGACGTGTGAGGATGTTCCTCACTGTCTCCAGCAAAGGTATTATGAACAAACCGCATGACCCTTGCCATACATCAGGAATGAAGAAAGTGATTGCCGTGACACAGGATGAGATAGAAGGGAAGGCCATCTTTCCATTGATGGCCAAAGGGGATTTGCCGTATCCCCCCAGCCAATGCGTCTACGGCAACGATCAAGTTGGGGTCTGGCTCTACCAGGCGAACTGCATTGAGTTCATGGAGATGCTCATCGGTCAGAATCCAGACGGCTGTTTCGACATGATTTTTGCGGATCCTCCCTATTTTCTTTCAAACGGTGGAATTACCTGCCACGCCGGGAAAATGGTTCAGGTTGACAAGGGTCAATGGGACAGATCAAGTGGTCCTGAACTCAATCACGAATTCAACACAACGTGGCTCTCCAGATGCCAGAAACTGCTGAAGCAAAACGGAACAATATGGGTGGCAGGCACCCACCATGTCATTCATTCTGTCGGTTACGCCATGCAACAACTGGGAATGAAGATACTGAACAACATTACATGGGAAAAACCGAATCCTCCTCCAAACCTGTCGTGTCGGTACTTCACGCATTCAACGGAAACCATTATATGGGCGTCTAAGAACCAAGATGCCAAACACTGCTTCAACTACGACAAGATGCGTGAAGCCAACAATGGAAAGCAAATGAAGTCGGTGTGGACTCTGACCGCGCCGAATAAAGATGAAAAGGGATTTGGAAAACACCCCACTCAGAAACCCGTCTCTCTTCTGGAACGCATTATCCTGGCATCAACCAGCAGAGGAGACTTGGTCTTCGATCCTTTTTCTGGCAGTTCAACTACCGGTGTAGCTGCCGTGAATACCTGCCGGCAATTCGTAGGAACTGAACTCGAGTCTGAATATATTAGTCTGTCTGTTGAGCGCTTGCAGCACGCGATAGACATACGGCAGTCATCCCAAGGGTCGGCAAATCAAAGCCACCTCCTCTAGCCTTTCCTTGGAAAGGAAGGGGCTTCCACAACAGAAACGACCCATCAGGACAAGCGTTCGAAACCGGCTACGTCCAACTCAGGCATTCCAGCGTTCTGCGAAGCGTGTCTTCGTAGTTGCCGGTGGAATGACCGCACTCCAGGGCGACGAAACGAGAATAGCCTGTCTCCGCAATCGCTTTGAAGATATTGCGGTAGTTGAGCTCACCTGTACCTGGTTCTTTGCGTCCCGGATTGTCTGCAACGTGAAAGTGACCGATCCACTGAATGTTTTCGCGGATGTTTCGGATCACATTTCCCTCGGTGATCTGCTGGTGATAGATGTCAAAGCAAATCTTTACGTTGGGACTGTTGACCGCTTGCATGATCTGAACGGCGTGATCGGTTCGGTTCAGGAAGAATCCTCTGTGATCCACCAATGGATTGAGAGTCTCCATGACCAACACGACATCGTTCTCTTCCGCAATGGGGGCAAGGCGTTTCAAGCAGGCAATCACGTATTCGGTCTGTTGGTCTCGGGACACATCATCGCGTTCGTTTCCTGTCAAACCGATCAGCTGTTTGCAGTTGAGTTGCTTGGCGATCTTCACCCGCTCTTGGAACTGAGCCACGACTTGATCGTGTTGTTCTGGCTGAACCATGTGCCCGGGCGCGATCGCGCCAGCGCCGACGATGCAGCTGAGTTCGATTCCGAGAGAATCGGCCTTGGCTCGAAGGGAATCAAGGTCTCCACTGGGGCCGAGCCACTCGTAGGCGGGCAGTCCCCACTTGGCGACCTCTTCCAGCTTTTCCTCGTTTGTGCCACCCTTGAACCAACCCAGCGGTGCGGAAATCTTGATCGGCAGTTTTGAGAAGGCTCCCTCGACTGCCTCGCCATGCGATGATGATTCTCCCATCAGGACAAGGCCTCCTGCCACTGTTCCACATGCTGCCATGAATGCGCGACGATCCATTCTCTAAACCCTCCTTCTACAACTTTACCGGACACGGCACCGGCCCGCAGGGATACTCTTTGGCGAAATCCAGATCGTCGGGAACCAGTCCCAGATCGGTTTGTAGCGCCTTGTTCCAGACTTGCATCTGGCCGGTGTACGCCGCCATACGTCCCATGATTGCGGTCATCGTGGATTCCGCGACTTGGACGCCTTCGTTGAGGTAAGGGCCTTCGCCACGGATGCTCTTGACCAAATCCACATGCTCCTGAACGTAGGGGTTGACACTGTTTTCTCTCTTGCGCGCCATGTCCACGCAATTGCTCTCACGTTTGCTGCCGACAACCGCCTCGCTGACCCTGTCGGTGCAGCCGTTCCAGTGACGGCAGACACTCAAGAGATGGACGCCATTCTCGTATTCAAAATCACATGCAAAGTGATCAAAGTTGTCGCCGTATTTCTCCTCCGGAGGCTTCCAGGTTCGTCCCCCGACTGCCAGCACTCGAATTGGATGCGTTCCCATGACCCAGTTGCACACGTCCAGGTTGTGTACATGCTGCTCGACAATGCTGTCGCCGCTCGTCCAGCAGTTGTTCAGCCAGTTGCGAGTGCGATGCTCCAGATCGCTCCAACCTTCCTGACGCTCCCGCGCCCAGGGAAGACCGCTGCACCAGTAGCAGCGAAGCGCCAGCACATCGCCGATCTTGCCGTCCTGAATGCGCTTGATGGTCTCAATGTAGTCCTGCTGATGACGCCGCTGTGTGCCTGCCACGATGGACAGCCCGAGCGTTCTGGCGCGCTCTGAGGCTTCCATGATCTTTCGAATCCCTTCGGGATCAACCGCCACGGGTTTTTCCATGAAGACATGCTTGCGGCACAAGACAGCCCTCTCGATATGCTTGGGTCTGCGATAGGGCGGAGTGCCTTCGATTAGGATATCAATATCAGTATTGAGAATCTGCCAGTAGGCATCCAGGCCAACGAAGCAGTGGTCATCCTGTACGGCGTACTTCTGGGCAACCGCAGCATTCTCGTGATTCTTCATCTTGTCACGGGCATTGTCCAGTCTGTCCTGGTACAAATCCGCCATCGCCACGAGAAGAACATTCTCATTGCCTTCCAGCATGTTGACCGTGGCTCCGGTGCCTCGACCACCACAGCCCAGAAGGCCGACCTTGAGCGTGTCCACATTCTTCTTTCCAGCGAAGGCGTTGCCAGCCAGAATCCCGAAGCCCGCTGCTGCGGATACCTTGGTGAAGTCCCGTCGGTTCATCTTGCCATCCTGATTTTGTTGCATGACTCTCTCCACACAAAAAGATTCTTCTTACCCGCGCCCGTCAACACCATCAAGGAGCTTGTCAGGCTGGAGCACGCCTGTCAATCCAAATCCGCGCGGATGCATTGCGACGGGATTTTGATCTTGACTTTGGATCGTGTTTCTTCCTATTCCTTTCAGCAGGCGCTGGCCTGTTCTTGGTAAGGCTGACTTAGAAGGAAGTGGTCTCTAAGAGGGACAAGCATTATGTGAGGATGGGCATAGCCCACATGCCAGCAGGCGCAGG
>JAKQFZ010000775.1 GCA_029558215.1 Candidatus Omnitrophota bacterium | reverse complement strand
CATTCCAACAACTTTGTGCCATGCCCGTCTTCAGAACTGAACCCGTAGTTGCTGTCCAGGAAACAAATCCGCTCCACCGAATCTGGGATCTTCTCGAAGGCATTCAGAAAACCGAAAAGAAAACTTCCGCCACCACTGTGTCCGGACAGAGTCAGTTTTGGAGTTCGAACGCCCACTTCATCCTGAATCTGCTGCACCAGAGCGGCAATCAGCTCACTGTTGTCCTCCCGTTGGCCGCGCCAGTGTGGCCAGCTCTTCTTGTCCGCTTCCAGGTAAGCGACAACCAGATTGCAGTCCTTCATCACTTCGCGAAGTCTTCGTGTCTGTGCGCCAATGTGCTGAATGAAGTAATGCCAGTCCAAATCATCCGCCTTCGCTCTGCCTATCGTCCATTCGATGGAGTTGCCGTTGGGTAGGGCATAGTAGACTATCTTGGTGGGAAGTGCTGGCCTGAACCGCTTGGCACTTGGAGCGTTGATATGAACACGGACACCCGAATCGGTGGTGAACTCCTTGATCTGTTCTGACCAATGCGGGCTGACACTGAATCCACTCAGCCATGCAGAAGTCTTGCTTGTTGTCGAGGGGCGTACACTTTTCTCTGGATGCGAACAGCCTGCGCCAACGACGCAGAGGACCACGATTGCGGGAAACAGAGATCTCATCGTTATTCTCCTTCCATAGGGCATGTTCCTATAGTAGCACACTATTGACAGAACCCAATGGCTCAAATATATTCGGCCTGTAGGATTCCAAAAGCACTGCATTGATGCGAGGTCTTTTTCCAGGAGGGTGATCATGAATTTCTGCCTTTGTCCTTTCGGAGGAAATCGTTCACCAGTATTGGTTGTCGCTGGAGCCCTGCTTCTGTTCGCATTGGGCGCACAGCAGGCGGCCGCTGTGGATCTCTGGGGCGATGAACTGTCTATCACTTTGGACTATACCTATGCGACGAAGTACATGTGGTACGGCTACGACTTGCTCTGGAATAACGATGGCGCCCATCAGCCCAGCCTGGAACTCGGATACAAGGGATTCTTCGCGGGGATATGGGGTTCCTGGGCAGACGAAAGTGGACACGTTGCCAGCACTGAGCTGGATTACTATCTCGGCTACGGCAGGACGTTCTTCGAGGAATGTCCTTTCGCCTTGGATGCCGCATTGACATACACCTACTTTGACTATCTTAAGGTCAACAGCGACGGTGATGGTCAGGAGATCAAACTGCTGCTGGAACTCCCCAATCTCATCCCTCTTGGACCCGCAAATCTTGTTCCGCGATATGAAGCAGCCTACGAGTTTGATGGCAAGCAATCACACGAAGGTTTCGACGATGGGTGGATCCAGTTGCTGGGACTTACCTATGCGATTCCACTGCCCGACGTTGTGCCCTGCCAGGAAGACATGACGCTGGATGTGGACTGGAGTATCGTCTACAACGATGGAACATTCGGCTCAGATTCCGGCTGGAGCCACACGACGTTGGGCTTGTCAACCACGGCTACCTGGGGAGCATTCTATTTCACACCTGCTGTCTACAAACAGTGGTCGTTTGAGGACACGGTCAACGACGAAAACGATTGGTACGCCACCTTCAGTGTGGGATACACATTTTGAGCAGGCCAGCGCCTCCAGGCACGTGGGCTATGCCCACTCCTTCGGACGCTTGCTCAATGAATGATCCGCACCTTTCGGGCTTTGTGTCACGAGAAGCAGGCAGGAAACCGCTCGGGCAATCGCCCCTAGAGTCCCAAGACCTGTATCGCCATTCCGGAAAGGAAGATCGTCCCGCCAGCGATGGCGTGGGCGTATCTTTCAATGCGCCCAAAGCGAACGAGACTCAAACCCTTTGAAGCCAGGATCACGATGGTCATCATGGTGGTGATCGTCGTGACGCCAAAGACTGTCGTCACCCAGAGCAAACCGAACAGGCTCTTTTGCGCGGCCGGATACATGAGAATCGGGATGAGTGGTTCGCAGGGTCCCAGCACGAATATCGTGAAGAGAACCCACGGAGTGATAGACTTTTTCTCCGATGCATCATGAACATGGCTGTGCGCTTGTGTGTGCGTGTGTTCATGTTGATGCGGACTGCCGTCTTCGTGCAGGTGCACATGGCTGTGGGGCTTGTTCTTCCAGGCTCTTCGGATTCCCCAGACCATATAGATCAGGCCAAAGCAGATGAAAGCCCAGCCGGCCAATTCGCCTCGTGTGGATTCTACAGACTCCAGGCGTGACACAGCGACCCCAAGCGCAACGCCCAGCAGACCGAGCACCACAGAACTCAACACATGCCCCACACCGCACAGAAAGGTAATCCAAGAGGTCTTCCAGAGAGACCATTTTCTCGCCTGTCCCATCACGATAAATGGCAAATAGTGGTCTGGCCCAAGCAGTGTGTGCACAGATCCGATGAAGAACGCTGTTGCCGTAAGGACCCAAATCTCGTTTGTCAAAGCAATCTCCTTGTTATGATGATTTCATATTTAGTATGATTGGGAGACTACCATCGTTTCCGGAAATGTGCAAAGGCAAACTGGGGAGCCCGAAGGGATTTGACATTTCAGGCCCCCTCGTTGATATTTCTGTACACACAAGGAGGCACGAATCAATGCAATGGGAAAATCTGACATCACCCGACTTTGCCAAGGCGGCGAAGGAAACCGGAGTTTGCGTTCTGACGATGGGCGTTATTGAGAAGCACGGGGATCATCTTCCTCTTGGAACGGACTTCCTCAACGTCCATAAGATTGCCTGTCTGGCTGCGGACAAGGAGAAGGCAGTCGTCTTCCCTCCGTTCTACTTCGGGCAAATCTATGAGGCTCGCTGTTTTCCTGGCACGGTTACCATCAAGCCGACTTTGCTTCTGGAGCTGATAGAAGGCGTTCTGGATGAGATCGGTCGCAACGGATTCAAAAAGATCATTATCTACAGCGGTCACGGGGGCAACAAGGCCTTGGTGCAGTTTGTCGCCCAGTGCACGCTCTGGAAGCAGAAGTCCTATTCAGTCTACCTCTACAACGAGAAATTGCGCGACGATCTTCAGCAGAAGGTGCGTCGTATTGTCGAGACCATGATGGCTCACGCCTGCGAATGGGAGACCAGTATATCACTT
>JAKQFZ010000740.1 GCA_029558215.1 Candidatus Omnitrophota bacterium | reverse complement strand
GGTTCCCCGACTCTTTGCTGTTCTGCCCATACCTCAGAAAATGAAAGCACGCGTCCGCTGGCTGACTCTAGTCGTTCTGACACCATTGACAATCAGCCTGTCCCATGGTTTCGCTCGGTCTCTAAGAATCGTTTTGGGCGGTTCAGACAAGAGTGCGATGCTGGGATCCTTGGTGCTTTTCTTGGTTACTGTCACGGTGTCAGGAATCCTCTTTCACAAGAGCGGTGCTCAAAACAGCACCAATCTGTGGTGCAAATTGCGCCTTTGGCTTCTTCGGGGAGTTCATCTTCTCAGCTTCGCTATAGCGTTGTATATCGCTTCTTTTACGCGTGAAGACGCGCCTCCGTTAATATTTCGGAGCACGTGGCTTCCCATCTTCATCCCCGCAGCTATCATCGCTCTGGTGTCCTCCTACTTACACGCACTTCGAAGGGAAGTCGGTTGTTTTCCATCCGATCGAAGCCAAAAGAGCCGTGGACGCTCAAAGGCAGATGGGAGGACGAACGTCATCAGGCCGAAGCGGGTCGGAAGCCTCTCTTCCTGGGGGCTCTTCCTTCACTGGCATAAGAGCATGCTGGAATCGCTGACCTGTAAATGGTGTGACACAGGCAAAGGACAACGCCGTGCGCCTCTCTCATATTTGATCGTATTTGGCTTCCTAGTGCTCTTCAATCTAAGACCAAAGGAACTCTCTGGAGAAGGGCAGATCTACTATGCCTTGTCGAGATTGCCTTTCCTCTTACTGTTCATTCCAGTTCTTATGGCATCAGCCGGCGAACACTCTCTCAGGCTTCTAAGAACGTTGCCAATGACGGGAAAGCGTCTGTTCTTTCTCTTGATATGCCTCCCGGTTGTCGCTTGGTCTATCGCACTCTCTCTGGGATTGTATTTCGCTTCTCGAGAGGCATCGGTCGCCTCTTCAGAGTGGAATCGCGTTTTCCCCATGTTCTTTGCGCTCATGCTGCCCATTGCCTATCTCGCGACCAAGTCGTTGGATGGTTGTGCGGGAACGGCTTTTCTCATTGCTCTGTCCGTGTTCCTTCTCATCGTGCTTGCGTTGTTGCCACCACTGGGTTATTGGTTTCTTGCTCCAGTCGCAGTAATCCTGCAAGGCACTGCTCTGATATTCTTCTACAAATTGATGGCTTCGAGCAGAAAGATGTATGTCCCCAAAACAACGCACAGGCTTGAGTTCTAAACCAAATCTTTAGACAAAGCACGCGGGTACTGGAAACTGGGTACAGAGAGAACGCACTTCTTCACGAACTCGATTTCTCGTCTTTTCGTCCTCGGGATCGCGTGCGATCTGTTCAATCCAACGCGCGATCTGAACCATCTCCGGTTCCTTCATGCCTCGCGTTGTCACCGCCGGCGTCCCCATTCGAACACCGCTGGGATCGAAAGGCTTTCTCTGATCGAATGGCACCGTGTTGTAATTGGCAACAATGCCCGCCTTGTCCAAAGCCTTTGCCATAACCTTGCCTGGAATGCCACGATAGGTCAGGTCAATCAGCAACAGATGATTGTCCGTGCCCCCTGTGACCAGATCAAAGCCCTGACTCAGCAACTCTTCGGCAAAGGCCTTGGCATTGCGAACAATTTGCTGCCCGTATTGTCTGAAAGACTCCGTCGAGGCCTCCTTGAGCGCCACGGCGACCGCCGCGGTCGTGTGGTTGTGAGGGCCACCCTGAAGAGCCGGAAAGACGGCTCGGTCAATGGCTTTTGCATGTTCTTCCTTACACAGGATCATCCCGCCACGGGGTCCGCGGAGTGTCTTGTGCGTTGTCGTCGTCACCGCATCGGCATGGGGAACCGGAGACGGATGAGCACCCGCCACCACCAAGCCTGCAATATGGGCGATGTCAGTCACGAGTTTAGCGCCAACGCTGTGGGCGATCTCGGCAAATCGCACAAAGTCAATCTGGCGTGGATACGCTGTCGCACCTGCAAAGATCAGTGCGGGCTTACACTCTTTTGCCAGTTTCTCGATGGCATCATAGTCCAGCAGCCCATCTTCACGGCGAACTTCATACTGAACAGACTTGAAGAATTGGCCTGAGAAACTGACACCCCAGCCGTGTGTCAGATGCCCCCCGTGAGGAAGACTCATTCCCATGACCGTATCTCCCGGTTTGGCAAAAGCAAGATACGCTGCCATATTTGCGGGAGATCCCGAATAAGGTTGAACATTCGCGTGCTGTGCCTGGAAGACTGACTTGGCACGGGCAATGGCAATTTCTTCCACCGCATCAATGAACTGCTGTCCCTCGTAGTAGCGCTTTTGCGGATAGCCTTCCGAATACTTGTTGGTCAACACGGAACCCGTTGCTTCCATGACTGCTCTGGACACATAGTTCTCAGATGGAATCAGACGGATACTCGTCTCCTGCCGTTCCTGCT
>JAKQFZ010000731.1 GCA_029558215.1 Candidatus Omnitrophota bacterium | reverse complement strand
GAGTGATTCAACGAACATCGAAGACGTGGTGATGGCAACAGGCGCGTTTCAGATCAGAGGGGTTCCCTTCTACATCAGAGACAGCAAAGATGTGAACTTGATCACACAAGTAAATTTGAACATGAATCCATAAGGAGGATTACAAATGGCAAACAGACGATACGGCCCGACACTGGGCGCAGGTGTTGTGATCCGCGAGCAAGACGCGGACAAACCAATTCAACAGGCCCAGCTAGGAGTCACTGGCTACATGGGCATCATGGAGCGAGGTCCGATTGACATGATCTTCCTTGCTTCAAAAAAGAAGGACTACTTGGCAAAGGCCGGTGGTTACATTCCTGAGTCACAGCTTCCTGACTGTGCTTTCGACTTCTACAACTTCGGGAATGGTGCTGGTGAGCTTTGGCTCAAGCGCATCACTGACGGAACTCATCGAGATGCTGAGTTGGTTCTCAAGAGCCGCCACTCTCCGATCCGCCAAGACGTTCTGAAAATCATCGCAGCCTACGCCGGTAAATCAAATCCGTGTCGCTGGGCAGGTAAGAAACAAATCATCGTAAAAGAATATGTGAGCGTAACCGCTTTCACTCTTACGACTGGCATCACCATGAAACTCAATGAGTTCAAAGATGCTTTGTTGAGACTCTCTGCCGTTCCGGGCAAGTCTTACAAAGTCCTCTCGAACACAACTGCGGGTGTTTTGACATTCGCATCCGATGTGGATTTGGTGACTGACATCAATGGAGATCCGAACCAACTTTACTCTCTCGAACTTTCGAATGATGGGCGCGAGCTTGCAATCGAAGTGATCGATGGTGAAGACAGTCCTACGACTGAGTTCGGTCTTGTCGCCTACTTGAACGGCGACGAAGTGAAGCGGTACAAGAATCTGTCAATGGACCCCGCCTCTGCAAACTATGTAGAGAAGGTGATCAACGATGACAGCTCGAACTACTACTTCAAAGTTCAAGATCTTTTTGTTGGAACTCAAACTCCTGCGGTTCGTCCTGCGAACTACTACGGCAAGATCAAGACTGTCACAGCGACGGTTCTGACTGCTGACATCCACTCGGTTGTGGTGAACTCTCCCGGTGGATCAGGGGCAACTCTTTCGGCGCTGACTTACGGCGGCTCGATCAAGAAGGACACTTTGACTTTGACTTGTACTACTCCTGGCCCGCTTGCGGTGTTCTCGGTAGTATCTGCTTTGCAAGGTGCTCTGCCAAACTTGACCGAGGGTACTCCGTATGCCACCAACGAATACTCTCTGAACTTCACCCTTGCGGTTTCTGGTCCTGACTTTGCGGCTGGCGACATCATCACTCTTGAAGTTGACCCATTCCCTGTAAACGGGTTTGCGGGTGGCTTCTTGGTTCCTGATTACGTCAATGCTCGCAGAACCAAGTTCCAGATCGTGAGCAACACTGTCAATACGATCACTGTGAAAACAGGTTCGGATCTGACTTCTGTCGGCGCGATCAATGATCAATTCATGGTTGAAGCTCCAATGGGCCTTGGTAAAGGTTACGACGGAGTTGATGCTGTAAATGATGCAAGCTACATCGCAGCTTGGGACACGGCGACTGGTCAGTTCAACTCTTTGTTCGGCAAGAACAAGGGCTTCGTCAAATTGGCAACTCCGGGGATCACTGCAACAGCAGTTCAGAAAGCCGGACTTGCTTACGCCGAAGCAAAGAACTACGGCTACCGAGTTGAGATCCCTGCCAACATCATTGATGAATCGGCAGCAGAGCAGTACATCAACGAAACAATCGGACGTAATGACTTCGGTAAAGTCCACTTCCCGAGCTACGCTTATGTGACTCACCCAGACGGACAGGGCTTGAAGCTCGTGTCGATGACGGGCGCGATCCACGGACGCGAGGCTCTGGTTGCGAAGAACTACGATGGCTACCACAAGGTTGCCGGTGGTATCGACGTGACTCTGCCGAATGTTGTGAAGTTGCCGACTGAAGAGAAGGTCCTTGATGAAGAGTTGTTGAACCCTGCGGGGATCAACGTTCTGAAGTTCAACAAAGGGAACTGCATCCTGTGGGGAGCCCGTTCGATCTCAATCGATCCGGCGTTCCGCTTCGTCCAGAAGCGAGAGCAACTCTCTCACTACGAGAACGTTCTTCGCGAGAACTTCGACTACATCATCTTTGCGATCAACAACCCTACGGCGAGAAG
>JAKQFZ010000678.1 GCA_029558215.1 Candidatus Omnitrophota bacterium | reverse complement strand
GATTGGAAACGTGGCGTATTCGTGCGTCGTGTCCCAGATCAGCGTGCCGTCCGATCCCCGAAGCGCCATCATCCGCTTGCCCTCTTCATCTTTGACCATATCCCGTGATGGCCGTGTTGACTGAATGAGAACGTCATGCTGAACAGAGTAACAAAGGAAGGAACCGAAGATGTCACCGCCCTTCTGCTTGTCCCCTGTTCCGCTGGGCAGCGCAGGAGCGCTCTGCTTCCAAAGGATATTGCCTGTGTCCAGACTCAAGGCCGTCAGACTGTAATTTGAGGGTATCTGCTGCCCGCGTCTGCCGAGAAACTTCTCAATGTGCGGTGGCAGTTTGTCCAGGACAAAAACCTTGCCATTGCCCGCAGCGATGGCGTTGTGCAGCAAGCCGTGTTTGACGTCATCAAAGCGCCAGCGAATCGAACCGGACAGCCGATCGAATGCGATGAGTTCTCTGCTCGCTCCCGAATCGAAATCAGTCCAGATGGAGTACTCGTCCTTGGCAAGCTTGGTGTGATCAGAGAATGAGACAAATCCATTTCCGCCGAACAGTGTATCCCCCTCAACACCGATAAATGCCCACTGTCGGCGCTTTGGCACTTCTGCCTTGGGATCAATGGGTGGAAGAAGAATGCTCTCTTCGAGTTGGCCACTTTCCGCATTGAGCACATCACATTGACTTCCCTGAACAACGTAGACCCGATCGGCCGTAGCGACGAAATTGGTGCCTCGGATATTGGCTCCGGGAATGTGTTCCTGGTTGTAGCGTGTGCTTGTTGGCGTGTCTTTGTAGGAACCATCAAAGTAGACGTTGTAGGTGTCCAAATCCTGAAGCGGGGTTTTCCACAGCACTCGACCTGTATAGACATCCCTTGCACTCAGATTGTCGAGACCTTGGATGAACAGCCTTCCCCCAACCACTTTTTCAGGCGGCCCATGTCCATGTCGCGGAAGCACATCCAGATTGGAACTGCCCCCAAACCAGAGAACCCCCAGCGGAAGCGCAACCAAGGCATCGTCAGACTTGGCGGAATTGTCCATGCTGCCGTATTGGTTTGTCCATTGACCTGCGCCTTTCAGAGCACCCTTGCGCACAAGAAAGACGCCGTCGGAAGAAACCTCAGCGTTCTCCAGTTGCGCCTGCCCGGCAAGTGCCGCAAAACGCTCTGAAGTCAGTCCAAGAGAAACAAGCGTTCCACCATAGGGACGAAGCGACTGGTAAAGCCGCTGCAACGTCTGAACGTCCAGTGCAACACCTTCACCCAGAATCGTCATCGAAGAAAGATACGGCGGTGCATCGAAAGTCGTCGGTTCTCCCTGAATGACCGCGGCACGCTTGCCATAGAGTTGAAGCGCATCGAGTTTCTTTCTTAACATGCCAACCTTCGCAGCATCAGGTTCAACGGCGACAATATGAAGGTCGGAGTTGCTCAAAAGTGCCGCAAGAATCTCTTCATTGCCTGGACTGTAGAACAGGCAGTAACCGGCACGCACACCGGTTTGATCAAGCAGGTGTCTTGCACGCTCATTGCTTTCGAGTGTCGGTTCGACAGCAGCAAGCGGTTCCTGAATGGTCACGGCCTGAGAGGGTTTCTTGGAGTGGCCAAAAGCGAGAATTCGACCGTCCAGCGTCACGGCAAACAGTTTTCCATCAGCCGCGATCAGTCGTTCAACAGTTCCCTCAACCACCTTCGACCAGACCACCTTGGGTGAAGACAATTCTCTGACATCAATCGCGGTGATTCTTCCATCACCCGCAGCATAGAGACGACTTCCCGCTTTGATCAGATCGCCCGAGGCATTGACATCCAACTCCCACAGCATTCCCTCACGCCATTTCTTGCGGTCGGCGAGAGTCTTTGCAGGATCGAATGCTCTTATCTTCTCTCCCATGAAATACCAGACATTGCTTGTCAGAACAGGCTGCTTGCCAATCATCCCGATCAGGGAGTCGCCTTTCTCAGCATCAAAGAGCGAGACCTGTTTCTCTCGGTGATGGTTGAAGAGAAGATCTCCAATCGCGCAGACAAAGGAACCACCGGACTTCCCATTGTCGGAAAGACGGTAGTAGAGATACTTGCCGGTCTCCTTCTCAAAGCAGGCTGCCACAGAGCGGCCTCCTGGAACGAGAACCCTTTTGTTGGCAATCACCAACACTCCCTGTGGTGCAACACCGGCAAAGGCTGGCGACTGATGCGGCTGCAGCATATACGTCGAACCGTTGCCGGAGTTCTCCCAGACAACCTTTCCTGTCATGGCGTCAAGTGCATAGATGAACGTCCCCATGAACGGCCAGATGCTTGCTGCAAAGTAGACAACTCCGTCTTCGACAACCGCACCACCACGCGCCGGCCAGGTTGAAATCAGTCGTTTGTTGCCCAGGATGCGCCGCTTATCCGGAGCTCCTTGAAATCTCCACAACATCTGTCCATTCTTCGCCGAAAGGCAGTACAGACAGCCATCATCACTCGTGAAAAAAATCCTGTCCTTCCAGGCAGCAACGGGTAACCGAACGGGAGCATCCACATAGAAGCGCCATTGTTCTCTGCCCGTCTCCGTGTTCAGCGCAACGACCTTGTCGCTGTCATTGAATCCGATGAAAAGCATCTTGCCAATAACAACCGGCTCAAAGACTCGATCGTAGGGCATCAAATCCTGATTGAGTGGATCATCCCAAACCATCTCACGAGACGTGTAGACATGTGTCCACTGAAGGCTCAGTTCGGCTGGCAGGTCTTCGGGTGACTCTGCCCTTCTTCCTGCATCGCAGCGCCACATCGGCCAGTCGGCCGCTTGAACCGACAGAGATCCACCAAGAAGAACCATGGCCCCGATGACAATGAGTGTCACTGTGAAACGTGACTTGTACAAAACAATTCTTCCCTCCATCTAGACTGGCAGATCACTTGAAGCGATGAATCTGAACGTTGAACAGAAAAGAGGCCGCAAGCGCGTTGGCAACCAAAGCCGACCCCCCGTATGAGATAAAACACAAGGGAATTCCGATGATGGGCATCAACCCCATGCACATCCCCACATTAACAAGAATGTGAATGAAGAACAGCGCCACAACACCCACAACCACGAGCGCTCCAGGCAAGTATCGCGTGGACTGGGCAATCTCCAGCCCATGGATTAAGAACAGAAAAAAGATCACCATGAGGATAAGACATCCAACAAAACCCCATTCCTCTCCCAAAACCGAGAAGGCAAAGTCCGTGTGAAACGCAGGCAGGAATTGTCCCCGAATCTGAGTGCCTTGCTGCCAGCCTTTGCCCCAGAAACCGCCGGAGCCGAGCGCGACTTTCGACTGGATCAGATTCCAACTGATTCCCATGGGATCCACATTCGGTTCGAGAAACACCATAAGCCTCTGGCGTTGATGGGGTTTCAGGAATTCCCACGCCATCGGCGCAGCGAAATAGGAGACTACATTGACGGCCAGAAAGATGCACCAGTCCAACCACGGCACACCCACTTTGATTGCAATCCGAAACAGGATGAACAGCAGGACGGCGAAGATAAAAAGAGAGACAAATCCCCCTCGAATACCCATAATTCCCAACGCTGGTGAAAGCAGCAAGAACAGATAGATCTTTCGCACACCCGCCGCCCAGAACATTGCCATCGCAACCAGGGGAAAGACCAGTGCCGTTCCAGCGTCATGCTGTGCCAATACCAGAAGAAAAGGAATACCGATCAGGATCAGCGGGATGAGCATCTCTTTGAGTCCATCGAGAGACCGATCCCGCTTGGAAAGACATCGCGCCAAACCAATGATGAGTCCCACTTTCATCAGCTCGGACGGCTGGAATCGAAAGCCAATGACTGGCACCACAAACCAACTCTTGGAACCTTTGGCAACAAGACCAAAAACCAGGACTCCCAAGAGCAATCCCACACATGACCAATAGACGGTGTAGGCATTGTCCAGAATCGTCCGGTAGTCTACCAACTGCATCATTATCACCAGCGCAATTCCGATGACAACGGCGGCCAGCTGGGTGTATGCCTTGGAACGCATGACTCCTGACGAACTGGTGGCACCGAAGATGATCAGAAGCGACATCCCCAGCAATGCGCACAAGAGGCAGAAAAGATAGAAGTCAAAGCGCTCGATGCTCCGACCGTCCTGCATCTTCGGTCACCTCCGTAAGACTTTGCTTCCCTGGTTTGGGAAAGAGTTTCAGGAACAGATCCTTGACAATCGGAGCAGCCTGTTCTCCACCGTGGCCGCCGTGCTCCACGAAGACAACGGCAACAACGCTGGGGTTCTCCCGAGGTGCAAAACCAACAAACCACGCGTGGGGTTCCCGTGTTGTTCCCGCTTGGGCGGTTCCCGTCTTTCCGCAGATCTCCACATGGGGAAGTTTTGTGCGGCGACCGGTTCCGTTGTCATTGACGACAGAGGAAAAAGCATCCATCAGCGTTCGCCAGTCTGCATTCGAGATGGCGACTTTATGGATGATCTCACCCGAGGAATTCTCCAGTACAGTCCGACCCATGTAGTCAACCACTCTTCGAAGCACATGGGGTCGGTAGAGCGTGCCGCCGTTCGCCAGCACTGCATAGCAGCAGGCAATCTGCAGGGGAGTCGTCATAACAAAGCCTTGGCCGATGGATGAATTCACTGTATCTCCGGGATACCACGGCTCGGACTTGACCTGCTTCTTCCATTTCGGATCGGGAATCAGACCAGCACGTTCCTGCGGAAGATCAATTCCCAGAGTTGTGCCGCAACCCAGCCGATAGGAGTAGTCGCCGATTCGCTCAATACCCAGTTTCAGCCCCAGTTCATAGAAATAGACATCGCAAGAGTATCGAATAGCGTCACGAACATTCATACTGCCGTGTCCGTACCTCTGGTGACATCGGAATGGCCAACTCCCCAGATGAAAAACACCCGTGCAGGAGAAACTGGTTTGGTTGTTGACGATGCGCTCATTGAGTCCCGCCCATGCAAGTATCAGTTTGAAGACAGAACCCGGTGGATACATGCTGGCAATCGCCCGATTCTGGAGAGGATGCGTCTCATCGGACTGAAGTGTGCGCCAGGCTTCGGGATCGATTGGGCCGCAGAAGAAATTCGGATCAAAGGTCGGAGAAGAGGACATTGCGAGAATGCCTCCGTTGCGCGGATCCAGAAGGACAATTGCCCCAGGTGTGGATTCAATGAGCTTGTCAGTAAACGCCTGAAGCTCCGCATCCAATGTCAGGTGCAGATCGCCTCCAGGAAGATTGGGTTTGATCTCCCGCAGATCTTCTTCCCAGAGCCCCTTTGAGGACACCTGAACTCTGCGAATCCCTTTGGAGCCCCTGAGGTACTTCTCGTATTGTCTCTCGAGCCCCATCTTTCCGATGTCATCACCCGGCTGATAGTCTTCTTCTTCTTTGTGGATTGTAAGTTCCCGTTGGCTGACTTCACCGATGTAGCCCAGAACATGACAGGCGTTGTGACCGAGGGGGTAGATTCGTTTCGGACGTGAACGAATCTGAACCCCTGACAAAGAGGGCAGATTCTCAGCCACCGCCACCACGTCCGCAAACTCCATATCCCGAAGCAGTATTTTGTCACCAAATCGGTCAGCCGGTCTTGTCTGGACACGCTCGGAAAGCATCTCCTGTGGAAGCCCTAAAATGCCCGAAAGCATTTCGATGTTTCTCTCTTTAGCAGAAGAGGAAATCGCCCTGCAGTTCATGATCATTTCGTAGGACGGCAGATTATCCGCCATGAGAGTGCCTTGGGCATCAAAGACGCGACCACGAAGTGCGGGGACAGAGACCTCACGCATGTAATTGCGTTCGGCTCGCTGCCGATAGTAGTCCGCTTCCAGAACCTGAAGTGCCCACAAGCGCAGGATCAGCACCAGAAAGCAGACCGTGATCAAGATCAGGAACTGCTTGGGAAAGTCTCCCAGGGAACGTTCCACATTTTTCGGCATTGTGGTCAACATAACACTTCTCTCAGCGTCTGGGCGCTACCGATCTCCACGTTCGGGTCTGCTGCGTCGGATTCTCCTTGGCCGCAATTGTCCTAAACCACACAAAGAAAAGCAATGGAAGCAGGATCGCGTCCAGTACAAGCGACAGCAGTCGTTGCAGCAGGAACACGTTGTGCTCAGGCAGGCTGTGCGTCAGAGCAGATTCAACCGTACCCTCCAAAACGATCTTCAGCAGATGCGCAAGGATGAGATAGATAAACTGCGCGACGCGATTCTCCAGAAATAGAAGATTTCCAAGAACTCGCGGGAGATATCCCACAAGCACATACGTCAAGGCACTCAGGCCAAAACACTGCATTCGGAGAACATCTTCTGCCATCCCGAGCGTGAATCCCAAAAGCATCCCGTGCAGAGGATCGTGACTACAACTGACGAAAATCACCAGCAGCAGAACAAAATTGGGCTCCGCCCCCAGGTTTCGGAACGCAGGCCCAATCCAAACCTGGAGAAACAGGACGATCACAGCGAACAGCAAAATTCTCCAAATACGCATCAAACACTCCAGGCAGACAACCCGTCGGCTGCAAGCCTCTTTCTCTCTCCGTCAGCGCAGCCGTTCGGACGCGCCTTCTTCCGTGATCAGAGTCAGTGAATCACCTCGGTTGAGGTTGGTCAAGATGAAGACCTGACGAACCGATCGAACATCTACCGCAGGTCGCACAACGTAGCGCTCAAACACTTGGGCAATGCCGGGCACGGTTCGCTCAACTCGACCGATCTGCAGCCCGGATGGATAGTAGACACTGAGCGATGAGGTGTAAACCCAGGCACCTTCCAGAGGCGTGGTGACACCAGCCACTTCCAAACGCAGGGTGTCGTCCAGAGAGCTGCCGGTACCGTAGACAAGTCCTTCCACCAAGACTTCTCCGGT
Organism: Candidatus Omnitrophota bacterium; assembly: GCA_029558215.1. GTDB lineage: Bacteria > Hinthialibacterota > Hinthialibacteria > JAKQFZ01 > JAKQFZ01 > JAKQFZ01. The sequence goes on along the minus strand of JAKQFZ010000678.1, from coordinate 14,338 downwards.
CTCAGAGCGAACCTCTGCACCGACGGCGCTGTTGCGATCTTGAACAAGCACAACACGACTGGCATTGGGAAGAACCCGGTCGAGTCTACCCACCAGCCCGCTGCCCACAAAAACGGGCATATTCGGACCGACACCGTTGTTGGAGCCTTGGTCGAGGATGAGCGTTCTGTAGTCCGTGCCTCCCTGACCCACGACGGTGGCACGCACTGTGTCAAACTGCGTTGGTTCAAAAACCTGCGCCAGAGGAAGAAGCGTTCTGAGCTGTTCCTCCCTCTGATTGGCAGCAATGAGTTCCTGTTTGAGGTGTTCGATCTCATCTTTAGCCGCTTCGGTCTGCGTCCGCAGTTCCAGGAAACTGCCAAAGAAATCCTGGATCTCACCTTCGATGGCAGTCAAACTCGAAACCGTGATACGAAAAGGTTCCAGCAGCAGCCCCAGCAGTCTGGGGTAGCCCTCGCTGGCATCCCGTCCCCATCGGGCTATGGAAATGAAACAGAGCAGACACAGTATGGCCAGCACAACTTCCCGGTGAAAACCGGTTCGGCGTTGGCGAACCACGGAAGATGACGAGCGGTAACTAAGTTTCACAGAGCCTGTTCCATCCAGAAAAATGAAGCATCCAACCACTTCAGTCTGAAGTCAGGGATACTGAGTCAGAAGCCACTGTCCTCTGAGAGGCGGACTTTCGAGAAGACGGACACGCCCCAGCCCGATACCAGCACCAACCGATCCAAGAGAACTGTCGCTAAGTCATGATGCCGGTGCTGCTCCCGCAGGCGCGTGAGCATGATGCGCCTGCAACACCTGATCATGCCCTGCGACTAGAAATCCTCGCATCCCTGAAGGACATCTCGCAATGTTTCGATTTCGTCCAGCGCCTTGCCCGTTCCCAACACCACGGCAGTGAGAGGGTCATCGGCAAGACACACCGGAAGTCCCGTCTCCCGGTTGATCAGAGTGTCCAAACCTCGAAGCAGCGCACCTCCTCCTGCCAGTACCAAACCACGCTCCATGATGTCCGCCGCCAACTCAGGGGGCGTCTTTTCCAGCGTCGCTTTCACGGTGTCAACGATGGCGTTGACTGGTTCCGCGATGGCGTCTCGAACTTCCTCAGAGGTAACCTCAATCGTGTTTGGGAGACCCGTCAAAAGGTCTCTTCCCTTGATTTGCATCGTGCATTCCGGATCCATCGGATACGCGGAGCCGATCCGTATCTTGATCTCTTCTGCGGTTCGTTCTCCAATCAGCAGATTGTATTTGCGCTTGACGTGGGCGATGATTGCCTCATCCAGTTCATCTCCCGCGATGCGGATGGAATTGCTCACGACAATGCCACCCAGGGAGATGACAGCCACTTCAGTGGTTCCACCACCGATATCAACAACCATGCTGCCGGAAGGCTCGGCGACCGGCATCCCTGCTCCAATGGCAGCCGCCATGGGTTCCTCGATCAGAAACACATCCACCGCCCCGGCGTGAAGAGCGGAATCCCGAACCGCACGTTTTTCCACGCTGGTGATTCCAGATGGCACTCCAACGATGATCGTCGGTCGGAACATTCGGGTTCGGTTGTGAACCTTTCGGATGAAGTACCGAAGCATTGCTTCGGTCACATCAAAATCCGCGATGACTCCGTCCTTCATCGGTCGGATGGCAACGATGTTGCCTGGAGTTCGACCGAGCATCTTCTTGGCCTCACTCCCCACGGCTTTCACTTCGTTGCTCCCCTTCACGATGGCAACCACCGAAGGCTCGCAAAGCACGATCCCCTGCCCCTTCACGTAGACAAGCGTGTTGGCAGTCCCCAAATCGATCCCCATATCCCGGGAGATCAGTCGGTAAAGATATCGGAAGATCATTCAGTCACTCCTCAGTCTTCTGACCAGGGCTTGCCCCGCCCGTCTTCTTTCGGGCTTCCAGTTTGGAAGCTTCCGCTGCCAGGATTTCGATCAGCATCGCATCGCTCGGGCGCGTTTCGCCTTCCTTCACGGTTTGTTGGACGGTCTGCAAGGCAATTTGTTCACGCAGACGACTGGCAATTTTGCGATGCTCTTCTTCAGACAAAAGACCACTGCGTCTCATCGCCTCAAAAGAGACCAGTTCTTTATTCAAATCCGCCAAAGCACTATGCCTGCGATGGCTCCGAATCCAAAAATACACCAAGACAACAAGACTCCCCAACAGCAACAGCAGCAACAGGGTCAGAAGGACTGCCCTGCCCATTGCCTGCTCGGCTTGGTCCGTCGCGTTGATTTGTGTGACGAGACCATGCAAGAACAGACCAACGTGCCTCAGATTCACTGTTGTGCTCCCATTTCACTCAAGTTTGAGAGGAGGCTTCAAGGGTGCCATCTCTCGATGTTCCGCCAACAACAGAAACTGATCCACTTTGCTTCGGGCGGAGTAAATCTTATCTATCGCTTTGAGCCTCTCAGGCCACACTTCTTCCGCGGTCAGGATGGCTGAAATCGCCCGCTCAGCGACAAGGTCATACTCCTTCAATGACTCGAGGACTCTTGCCGGTCGGCCGATCTTCTGTTTCTCCAGCAGATCCACGAGTCTCGTTTCCTCTTCCGCGTCGAGTCCGATTTTGTCAACAAGCGCATAGAAAGCCATATCCTGTCGTCTGTTCTCAGCACGAACCAGCAGCTTCTGAACTCCCCAATAGGCACACACACACAGGATGAGGAAAAGCACCCCATGCCATAGCGTCGAAGGATCCACCGTCTCCCAAAAGGAAATACCATTCATCAGCGGTTTGGCCTCTCAGGTATGACCAATACATCCCCGGGATGAATCACACTTCGCTTGCTCAGGTTGTTCCGGGTGCGTAGTTGTTGGATGGAGACACTGTAGCGCTTCGAGATGGAATAAAGGTTGTCTCCGGGTTTGACTGAATAACTTTGCTCAGACAGAACCGAAGGACGTGTCGTGGGCGCGGGTGCGGAGCTGGCAATGGGTTCAGAGTCAGACGCAATTCGGAAACCACTTCCTCCAGGAATGACCAGCACCTGGCCTTCCCGCAAGACTCTGCCCGGGATCACATTGGTGTTGCAGAGATCTTCAACGTTCACTCCGTAAGTCTGGGCAACGCTCCAAAGGCTGTCGCCCTTCACCGTTTTGTGGTAGCGAAGGCTCGTGGTGGATGCGGCGGACGCGACCGGTTTCGAACGGGTCGGCTCCACGGTCTCAACCCCAAAATACGCCTTCAGACCGTCGTAAATCTTCTGTGCAATCTGTCCCTGCACAGCGGGGTTCTTAATCTTCATTGCGTCCGACCAATTCGAGAGAAAACCCACTTCCACCAACACTCCCGAGACATGCAGATTCCTCAAGACCCTAAAACGCGCCTGTTTGGCGTATTCTGCACGGCGCGAGAATCCTGGGATGAGACACAACTGATCCAACAAACTCTTGCCAAGCCGATCCGCATCTTCGACTCGCAAGCGGGTCAGGAAATCCTGCGTTTCCTGATTGTAGTTGATCTTGGTTCCACCTGCGGTGACTTTGCTCATACCGCGGATCGCCTCTTGCGTCACTTCGCTCTCACTGAGCCGGAATATCTCCACACCGTTGGCATTTGCGTTGCGTGCCCAGTTACAGTGAATGCTCACCATGCAGTCGGCACCGCCTTTCGCAGCCAGTTCATTGGCGAAAACCACCCGTTCCTCCAACTGGGGACAGAAGTCCTCTTCACGTGTGAGATAGGCATGAAAAGACTTGTTCTTGGGGTCGTTCATCAGCGCGGCAAGATGTTTTGAGATGTTCAGAACGATGCCTTTCTCGATGGTTCCATACAGACCACAGGCACCGGGTTCCTCGCCACCATGTCCCGGATCGATGACGACAAACTTGGTAAGAACTGATTTGCGTTGTCGCACTTTTTCGGGAGGTTCAACCACCACTTGCTGTTCCTTGGGGCGTTCGAAATCAAGACACAAAAAACTGTTCTTCATATAGACATTGGTCTTGCATTTGGCGTTTAGATAGACATAGAGATAGACGCGATTGGCCGAGGTCTGCCACGCTTCGACTTTGCCGACCATGCCCTTGTTGAAATTGACAAAGAGTTTCTCCTCTTGCGCCACACCGAGGGACTTGTCCAACTGTGCCTGTTGAACTCGAACCAGCACACGCGGCGGTGAGTCGTATTCCTGAACTGTCCAGGTCGGACTGGAATCCACCTGAACCGTCACGCGCGTTGTCTTTCTGGCATCATCCCAGCAGTCCAGCCGCCGAATCCTTGAAACGGTCGCTCCGGGAACCAAACGCGGCAGACAGGCACATAATCCCAGAATCAAAGCCAAGTGAACAGAGGTCTGCCACCAGGCGGAACTCAGGGCTCGCCGTCTCGTATGAGTGGATCCCGAAACAACTGTCATAACTCACTCTCCACTTCCGCAAAGGCCTCCCAGAGAGCAGAGGACGTCTCTTGATCCGGATAGAGACCTTTTGCCAGTTTCTGAACCTGCTTGAATTCCTTCTTGCCTTCGCTTTTCTGATCCTGCTCACAATGGCAGAGATACAGGTTGAAAGCCAGATCTGCCAGGAAGGTCGGCTGTCTGCGCAGATAGTGCACAGCCGTCGCCTCGTCCATTTCAGCCAGGACGGCATACGATTTCTGGAAGTCCTTCAGCGCCTTTTCCGGTTTGCCATCCTGCGCCTCAAAAACGCCCCGATTGTACAAATCGAACGGATCGTCTGTTCGTTTGCGCAAGCGCAATACCTCTCGTGCCATCTGTTCCGGAGGCAAACTGCACAACAGAGAATACCCGTAGCGGCTGTAGGCTCTTTGAGGATCCTTGGCCACAATCTCATTGAATCGAACGATTTCCTTCTCGATGAGTGTTGTCGGTTCGGTTGCCTCGGTCTCCTGCTGCTGCGTCTCGTCCTCGATCACTTCTTTTTTCTTCTTCTTCTTCTCGTCCACTGATTCCTCCACAATTCCAAATTCGTTTACTGTCGGAAACGGAATCTTTCCTCACTCTGCGGACACGGACGCCGGGGACTCCACCGTGGCCGGACAAGGGACTTCGATGACGAAGGTTGAGCCTTTGCCAAGTTCACTCTCCACCCAAATCGTTCCCTGGTGCAGTTCGACAATCTTTCGGCAGATGGCCAAACCCAGTCCCGTTCCTTGAGACGTCCTGTTCGGTGCATCCTCGACCTGATAGAACTTGTCGAAAATGCGTTCCGTGTCCTCGTCGGGTATCCCGGTTCCCGTATCGGAAACCTGAATCCGAAGTTCGGATCCCGGCGCTCTCTCGGCAGAGAGTGCGATTCTGCCTCCTTCAGGCGTAAACTTAATAGCATTGGACAGCAAATTCAGCAAGACCTGTTCAAACTTTTCCTCATCCAGCACAAATTCCAGTGATTCAGAGGCTTTGCACTGAATCTGAATCCCCTTGGCCTCCGCAGCCTGGCGCATCGAGTCAATCGCGTGGAGCAGCAGGGAGCCAATTCGAGTCTTCTTGGAACGCAGGGTGATGGTTTCCGACTCAAGACGAGACAAGTCGAGGATGTCGTTGACCAAGTCGAGAAGTCTCTTGGAGTTGCGGTAGAGAATGCGAATCAAAGAACGTTGGCTCTCGTTCATGCCGGCGTCCCCACTACTGTTCAAGAGCGACAACGAAGCGATCATGGACGTCAGCGGAGTTCTCAGTTCATGGGAAGCGACCGAGACAAAGTTGGATTTCATCTGATCAAGACGCCTAAGTTTGTCAATTTCCCTCGACTCAGAGATATCTCGAAAACTCAACAACAAACCGGTAATAGTGAATTCCTGATCTCGAAGCAAAGCTCCGGTGACTTCAAGGGGTAATAAAGAGTCATCCCGAACAATTTCAATGGTTTCTGGTGAGAGAGTCCCTGTTTCCCACGCCCGAGTGATGATCGGCTCGAGCATTCCGAGAACCCCAGGGTCCAGCACAGATCGGTAGGACTTCCCCGTCGGGGTGCTGTCTTCGATTTTCATGAACCGGCGCAGCAGGCGATTCACCAGCAATACCTGTCCATCCAAACCCAGTGCCAGAATTCCACTGGGAACGCTCTGAGCGATGTTAGAGATAAGCGATTCTTTACCCCGAATTTGGTTGACAAAACGTGCGGATGCCAACGCGGCGGAAGCGTTCGCTGCGAGAATGCTCAAAATCTTGAGATCATATTCGTCAAACGGAGTTCCATTCTTTTTTTCGTTGACATTGAGAACTCCGATGACTTCATCCTGAACCTTCATCGGAACGCAGAGCAACGAGCGACTTGAATACCCCGCGCGGTTGCTACGCCCCCATGTTGGATCTGATTCGATGTCCCGGACGAGAATGGGTTCTCCAGTCTGCGCCACTGTTCCGCTGATACCTTCACCAACGGGGATCCGCGTTTCCCGGAGCATTTTATTGTCAAAGCGATTGCCACTCGCGGCATGAATCTGGAGCTGAGCCTTGTTTTGGTCGAGAAGAAGCAACGAGCAGCTTGCCACACAGAGTCTTTCCTTCACCGAGTCAACGATGTTGCGGAGCAGATCGTCCACGTCGAGAATGCTCATCAGGGAGCGGCTGATATTGTGCAGCATGGTCACATCTTCGAGACGCGAATCCATGTCCGCTTCCAGATCGGCGTATTGCTGAATCAGGCGCGTGCTGAAATCCAGAAGTGACTTCTGGCCTGAGAGTGGATCCAGGTGGTCACAGATTTCAGCGAATTGTCGCCGAACCTCTTCAGCGGACAGCATTTTCCCTGACTCCCTTCGGTCTGGCTACCGACTTGCGTTTCAACCGATACAGAAAGGCGAGAACCTGGGCAACGGCCTCGTAAAGTGTCGGGGGAATGCCCCTATCCAAAGGTTGATTGATCAGCAAGCCCACAAGCAGGTCATCACGAAAGATCGGAATCTCATGCTCTTTCGCGATGGCGATGATACGTTCGGCGATCAGACCACGACCCTTGGCCACAACCATGGGAGCAGCATCTTCGCGCGGCCGGTATCGCAGTGCGGCGGCCTTGCGTGTCTGATCGCTTTTTGTCTCGTCTTGTCTCATGTAAACCTTAGTTGAACCGTCTCTGGGGAAGGTCACACTCCAGAGACTCTATTGTCCTGTTTGCTCTGGCTCATGTCCCGGAGCCATTTCCAGATTCAGTCGTTCCTTCAAGGCCATGTTGACTGCATGTCGAACGCTTTCATCCGGATCTTTCAAAAGTGGAAACAGAGTTCGCACCTGGTTCGACTCGGCCTTTCTTCGGATGGCATTCACGGCCGATCTTCGAACAATGGGCTGCGGATCGGACAATCGATCCTGCACCAGTTTCATCAAACTTGGTGCTTCGATCTCTCCCACGACCCACAGTCCGCTGGCACGAATATAAGGATCCGGATCCTCAATCATCTGAGCGACGGACAACTCATAGCCTCGATAGCCCAACTCCCAGAGTTTTTTCAGGGCGTTGGCTCTTTCTCTTCCATGTCGGCTTCGAGCGGACTGAAACAGCATCTGAACCACCCGCTGGTTCGGGGAACCAGCGATCTCCTCAATGGCGTTGGCACGAACCCTGGGATCCTCGTCCTGAAGCAGTTTGTCCAGGATACCAGCGACCTCGTCGGACGAGAATCCAGAGACACCTTTGGCAGCGGATGCCCGAACATGGGCGTTCTCATCCTCCATGAGTGTCTCAAGCGCCTCTCGGGCTTCCTGCTCCGTTGAGAGAGAGAGCAAAATTCGTACCGATTTCGCCTTCTCCTTGCCCGACAGTGAATCTAACTTGGCGGAGATGTCACTGATGAGGTTTGGATTCAAACGGTGAAGCGTTTTCGCGATGCGTTCGAGCACCTTGTCTCCAAGTGAGTCGAAACGTGAAAACAACTGCCTTTCGCTGATTCGAGCCACGCACAGCGCTGCATGTCGAGCCACCTCTTCGGATGTGTGGTTCAACAGCGGAACTATGGCTGGCAATGATTCAACTGTCCCTTCCTCAGAGAGGATGGCAACCGCGCTCAATACGGTCTCCGGATTCTGAGAGCCCAGCGCCTTAGCGAAATCGCCCTGTTGAAGGCCAGACTTAAGCTTTGCCAACAGAAGCAGAGCCTGAGAACTAATCTCCGTGTTGGGATGCGCAAGGCAACTTCGCAGGAAGTCTACATGGGTCTCCATGAAGGTATACTTGAGCATGGCCAAGAGATCGACTTGTCTTACCGAGTTGATTTCCCAGAACTTAGCGATAAATTTGTCGAAAAGTCCGGCGCGATCCAAAGTCTGAACAATGGTCTGCTTGTCCGTTTCCGAGAAGAGATTGAGTACATCCAGATGACCAGAGATCAACTCTCGCTGCAGGAGATTTCGGATTGTCTGCAAAACAAAGACTTCCACGCGGGGTTCCTTGGCCACCAGTCCGCGATACAGAAGCATCCTGGAATCCTGGTCTGTTCCTCGTGTGAACTCTCCAGAGAAAAGATTCAGATCTATGCCTGGTGTCTCTGCGAGAAAATGCCAGAAAGCATTGGGTGAACGAACCCCAATCATCACAAGTATCTCAACACCGAATTGTTGCTTCGCTCTTCCTGAAGCCGAAAGCGCCAAGAAATCCCGGTACAATGAAGAGAGTGCTTGATGGCGTTCCTCAAGATTGTCGAGGTTTTCGAGACTTCCCAACTCGCGGCCAACAACCTCGCGAATCGCCTGCTTGGTCCTGTCCCTGACCTGGAGTTCATAGTCATCCAAAAGAGGAAAAAATTTCCCAACATCCTTGAGTCCGGCCACCTGCCTGAGCAAGTGGACGCTTGCCGCTCTGACGCGGCGCATCGGACTGGATGCTTCGCGCCACAGGATGCCTCGAATACGGCTCAAATGAGGAGTGAGCGCCTCATCCACCGCGTTGGAAACAATTGAGACGCCGTCCGCATACTTCCACAACAATGCCCTGAGCAAAAGAGGCGTTCCCATCTGGCCTGCTGCCGCAATAGCCTGAAGTTGAAGTGGCCGACTCTCCGAAAACAAGAGAGTCAGAACGTCCTGAACATTGCCGATCTGGCTTCGTTCAGAGTCCGCACCAACAACCGTCTTATTTTGTTGTTCGTCTGCCATTGTATCTGTCTACTGCTGTAACGCCGCTTCTGCCGGCTTTTTGGGCAGGACAACGTGAACCGTTGTGCCTCTGCCATACTCACTCTCAACCCAGATTCTACCACGGTGGGCATGAACAATGAACTGAGAGATAACCAAACCCAAGCCAGTGCCAGGAACTTCATACTTGAGCGGACTCTCCGCCCTGAAGAACCTTCCGAACAGTTTGGGGAGATCTTCGTCAGTGATGCCGATCCCGCTGTCCTGAACGGAGAGGTGCACCTGCGAGCCCTCTGGGGAGACAGCAACCTGGATGAGCCCGCCACGAGGGGAGTACTTAATGGCGTTGCCAAGAAGGTTGTTGATCACCTGATGTATTTTGTCCCGGTCGAATTCGAAAGGTTCCAGTGATGCATCGGCCACGATCTGCAGTTGGTGGAGTGGAGCTGATGGCTGGAGCATGGCAACAGCACGCTGGAGCACGTCTTGAAGATCGCCCCGCTCGAAATGGAATTCCACCTTCCCCCGTTCAATGCGTGAGAGATCGAGGAGATCCTCTATCAATCGGGAGAGTCTTTCGGTTTCCTGAATCACGACACGAAGGAATTCCTTCTGCGTTTCGACATCTTCAGATTCAACCTGATCAAGGAGTGTTTCCGTGTAGGCTTTGATTGAAGTGATCGGGGTTCGCAACTCATGGGATACATTGGAGAGGAATTCCGTCTTGAGTTGATCCAACTTCTGGAGCTCCAGAATTTCCTTGCTCTCGGTCAAATCTCTCAACACCAAAATAAGACCGAGACCATCCCCCCGAGCATTCTTCAGAAGAGAGGCAGTCACGGCAACGGACTTGGAGCCATCGGGACGATCGAGTGTGATTTCCTCTTCCTCTGAACGGCCTTGAATGAGCGCCTGAGTGAGGAGATCGTCAATGGTGCCCAAAAACTCCGGTGGAACAATCTGCACCCAGTTCAGGCCGATCACCTGACTGTCAAGCAGGCCGAAAATCTCCAGTGAGACACGGTTGGCAAGCGTGACTTCGTTCCTTTCATTGAGAACGATGACGCCCTGTTGAAGACTTTCGATGGTGTTGTGCGTGTAGTCTTTGAAATTCTCCATCTCGCCCCAAAGCCTGGCGTTTTCAAGAGCTGTTGCTGCATGACTTTGGATCAGGGAGAGAATCTCGAAATGCTGACCTTCGTAGCAACTCTCCTCAAGTGTTGTCTCCAGGTGAAGTACCGCACTCATTCCAACCGAAGTCACAAACGGCACCAGGACATCAGTTCCTCCTGGATCGGTCTGTGACAGGGAGATGATCGCGGGACGACGCTGCTGCAGTGCCCAGTCAAGAATGCCTTCCTCAATGTACGCCTGAACGGCAGGTGCCAGGACGTTCGTGCCATGCAGCCGTTGGTCGGGGATGTACTCCAGGGTTTCGCTGTCAAACCACAGCCAGACGGATTCCCGGGCTTGCAGGAAATCGCACACCAGACCAATGACCTTCTCAAGGATTTCATAGAGATCATGTGTGGCGCTTATCGCTCGCGCCATCTCCTGAAGACTGGCCAGACGGCCAAAAGAAAACCGCAGCGCCTCATTGGCCTTCTCCAACTGAGAGATGCGTGCACGAAGCACGTCGTCAATCGAATCGGCTTGGATCGGAGCTGAGACAGAATCATTGCCATGAACTGTCCGTCTGTCCAACCCGTTGTTGCCGCGCTCTGAGTCTTGTTGGTTCATCGTGCCTGTTCCATGAAAGAATCCATCTTGTGGATCTCGTCATCCAACTGTTTGGCAATAGCTCCCAGTTCACTTGGCGCCAGTTTGAGAACCTTCAACGCCTCTGTTTTCAGGGGAGGAACAAGGTCATCGCCTCCCGATCCGATCTTCTTGGTTCGTGCCAGGACATCACCAATATGAACCATCGCCGAGGCTTCCAGAGCGTGCTGTGAAGAACCAGGAGCGTGGTGATATCTCATGACTTGTGCTATCGAGTTCGGAAGACCCCATCCTTCCGCCACAACGGCTCCCACGAGCGGATGGCTGATGCCAAGAATCTCCTTCTCCGCGTCAATGATCAGCAGATGATTGTCCTTCGCGCTCTGGACGACCTTGCTGAACTCTTCCGGGAAATACTGATCCAGAATGACCTTCCCCAAGTCATGCAGCAGTCCCATGATGAACACATCCTCAAGTTCCTTGGATTTGAGGCGCGCGGCGATGCTGCGCGAAATGACCGCACACGCGAGGGAATGCCGCCAGAAGGCAAGTCGGTCAAAACCACCTTTTTCCGTCGAGCTGAATGTGCTGAACACCGAGATAGTCAACGCCAGGTTCCGCACCGTTTCAAAACCCAGAATGACAACCGCGTGCGTGACCGAACTGATCTTCCTGGGAAAGCCGTAGAAAGCGGAGTTGGCAACACGAAGAACTTTGGACGTCAACGACTGATCCTTGACAATGATCCGATTGATGTCGTCCGCGGATGTTCTCGGGCTGCGCAGTTGCTCAAAAAGTTCGCTGACAACCGTGGGCAACGTGGGGACACTCTCAATCCTTGAAAGCATCTGACGCACTTTGATGGGGTCAACTGTCGAGCTCATCTGTGCATTGTTTCCTTTCCCGGCAAAGTGAATCTCCTATGAAGCCGCCTGCTTGGAGTCTTCTGCATTTCGGCACACTCGAAGGATGATGCTGGTCACGTCATCGTGCTGGGCCAGATCGCCAACATATCGCTCAACAGCCTTGTGCAGCACTTGGACGATATCCCATGCGTCTTGATTCAGGTGGCTCTGGACGGTTCGTTGAATCCTCTCGACTCCGAACTCTTCATCCTGTTGGTTGCGCGCTTCACTGAGACCGTCAGAGTGGATGAGCAGAACATCTTCAGGCGCGAGTGTGATCGTGGTTTCCTGATAGTGCTCCGCCGGCTTCACACCCAGAGGCAAGCAGGCCAATCGGAGCATTTCTGGGGAACGTCCATCCCCATGGAAAAGTACGGGTGGCTCATGTCCCGCGTTGGCCATGCAGAGCGTCCGAGTGCTGCCATCGTACACACAGTAGACCATCGTCACAAAATGCTCCACCAGATCCTGCTGGAAAAGTGCCCTGTTGATCTGCTCAAGTACGGCTCCTGGAGAAGACTGTTTGATCGGAAGCACCTGAAGCATACCTTTGAGCATGGTCATCAACAGTCCGGCCGAAACGCCCTTGCCAACGGCATCCCCCAGAACGACAGCGATACGTTCGCGCTCCAAGGGAAAGAAATCAAAGTAGTCACCCCCAATGACAAGAGCGGGCACCGTCCGGCCACATATTTGCAGTCCGGGTATCTCGACCGGAGTGTTTGGCAGAAGTCTTTGCTGAATTCTTCTGGCGATCTCCAGTTCCCGTTCGAGGACTTTCTTCTCGATCTCTTTCTGACGCAGTCGGGCATTCTCCAGAACGTTCGCAAGAGGATGGCTAATTGAGGTGACCAGTTTGCCATGTCCGGCGGAGAAGTCGCTCCCGTCCCTGGTGTCCGCTACAACAAGAAATCCAATGACTTTGGCTCCCAGGGAGAGTGGGGCACAAACCACACGTTTGAAACCCAGACTCGAGCAATATGAACACCGCATTCGACTGTCCACGGAAAAGTCATTCACGATAGCGCTTCGGTTGTTGTTGCGGCAGAAGGAAAGCAGCCCGTGTTCATCGGAGAGAAGGAATTCTGTCGTGTTCAGTTTCTCAAGACCGGTATGGTACTTGATCGTCAGGCGATCTCCATCAAGCAACCCGACAAAGGCTCTCGTCGCCCCAAGGTTCTCGAGACAAAAGCGAAGGACTTCGTGGGGAATTGTGTCCGTGTCGGGCATCTGTCCGAACAGCCCGAACATGTGATAGAGCGCCGCCAACTGCTCATACAGCGACGACGTCTCTTCCAACTGGTCATCGAGATCCCGCAGCGCTTCATTCAGCTGTTGCACCAGTTGCTGGCGTTCCTGCATGGCATTGCTGTCGGAATGCACCGAGCTGATTCTCTGCATGGCTTTTCCTCATCCGGCCGAACAAAATCATTGACTGCGCGTGTCCAGCAAGTCCCGAATCGTTTGAAGGAGAATTCGGGGACTGAAGGGCTTGGTGGCATAGACATCTGCGCCCACCTCCACGCCCTTGTCCCGATCGATCTCCTGGCCTCGCGCTGTCAACAAGACAACAAGAACATCCCTCAAATCAGTATCAGAACGAATCTCTCGACAGACTTCATAGCCGTCCATATTCGGCATCATCACATCGAGTACGACCAAATCCGGTTTTGCTTCCCTCATCCGAGCCATCGCCTGCAACCCATCTTCGGCGAGTCGAGTCTCATATCCCGCCTTTCGGAGATTGAACTCCAGAATCCGCTGAATACTTCTCTCATCGTCTACGATGAGGATCGTCTCACCCGCCATGGCAAAGTCCTTTCCTGCCGTACGTCGTCAGGCCAAGTGGTGTCGTTCTCGCCAGAAGATCGGATTCTCTGGCTGGATGCCTTTCCAGGTCACAGAAGACCGACCCGACGGAAAATGCTGTCCACGTGGCGAAGATGCCTCTTCAGGTCAAAGCACTGGGCGATTTCCTCCGGGCTCAAGACCGCCTGCACATCCGCATCCTTGGTCAGAAGGCTGCACAGATCGCCCCCCTCTTCCCAGACCTTCATGCTGTTGCGCTGCACCATCTCGTAGGATTTCTCCCGAGACACGCCTTTGCGCGCCAGTGCGAGAAGAACCGTTTGGGAAAAGATCAGGCCACGCGTGCGTTCAAGGTTTTCCTTCATGCGTTCAGGATAGACCACCAGACCCTTGAGAAGTCGATGCAACCGGTGCAACATGTAGTCCATCAAAATGGAAACGTCCGGAAGCACAACCCTCTCAACGGAGGAGTGCGAGATATCCCGCTCGTGCCACAACGCAACGTTTTCCAGACAAGGAATCACGCCACCACGAACCAACCTCGCGAGACCTGTGAGGTTCTCACCGGAAATTGGATTGCGTTTGTGAGGCATGGCCGAAGACCCCTTCTGTCCCTTGGTGAAGGCCTCTTCAACTTCGAGAACTTCCGTGCGCTGAAGGTGGCGCAGTTCCAGCGCCATTTTCTCAATCTGGGATGCCAGCGTGCCGAGTGCTGTCAGATACTGTGCGTGCCGATCGCGCTGAAGAACCTGTGTGGAGATGGCAGCGGCCTTCAGACCGAGGTGTGCACAGGCACGTTCCTCGATCTCGGGACTCAGATGCGCAAACGTTCCGACCGCACCGGAGATCTTA
>JAKQFZ010000655.1 GCA_029558215.1 Candidatus Omnitrophota bacterium | reverse complement strand
CGCAGGATGCTCGTCCAGCCAAACACGGAGTTCATCCAGAATCTCGTCTTCAGAAAACCAGTCCCCCCGGGTTTCAGTCTGGTCGGTTGTCGCTCCGCATTCACAATACACGCAATCGAGATTGCACGTTTTGTACGGGACACAATCGATCCCCAAAGAGCGTCCAAGACGGCGTGACGGAACAGGTCCAAAGATGTGCATAGCCCCTCCAGAAGAACAAAAACTGCACCATAGCGTGACTTGTTCCCTCCTCGAAAGATATCTTTAATCACGATGAACGAAGAACAAAGAAAATTCACCGACCTTTCGACCAGAAAACAACTGCGGGAAGTCGTGACGCATGTCAACGCCCTGCAACTCCATCTTGTTCGGCACGGGTCTGAACTGGCTCATGATCCCCTGACCGATCCATCAATTCATGGGATTCTTCAGGAAATTGACCATAAACTGGACTGGATGGCAGACACCGGGCACTTTCCCGGTCGTCTTCCCCGCTGGAAGGACGCCTATGACACCATAGTCAAGATGTTCCACTCAAAAACAGCCCGGAAAGCCATTCTGGCGGCCACCAACAACCTCTGGCACGATATGGCAGAGCGGGCAGAAATCTCTGTCCGTGAAGAAAATTTCATTGTTCGAACAGATGACAGGACGACTCCTGCCGGACCGGCGTTCCCCTGCGATATCGTCCTTGACAACATCCGGTCCGCGTTCAATACCGGCTCAATCATCCGCTCGGCAGATGGTTTCGGTGTCCATGGTGTATTTCTCACCGGTATCACTGCCGACACTAACAACCCAAAGGTCCAGAAAACGGCAATGGGCGCGATTGCAGGAGTTTCAATACAACGGCATACTTCGCTCCACACCCTTATCAGGGAGAAAAAAGCAGCCGGTTCGACAATCTATGCGCTGGAAACGGTTGAAGGTTCGGGAAATCTCATGTGTGAGAAGTTCTCATACCCGATGTGCCTTCTTCTGGGCAATGAAGAATACGGCATTCCCGAAGATTACCTTTCGGCAGCTGATCGGATCATCCACATTCCCATGTACGGTCTGAAAAACTCGTTCAACGTTGGCGTCAGTTGTGCCATAGTCCTTTACGCAGCCCGGCAACAATGGGATTCGGACAAAACCAGCCTCCAGTAGCCAAACCACCCTGCCGCAGGTTGCTCCCTATGGTGCAGTCGCCTGTGCCTGAAAAACCCAGCATGTCGGGGCTTGCTAGACAATCGCGATTCTCGCCTTTCTTAGTCGTTCGTGAATCTCTTTGAGTGCCGGCAAATCATGGTCATGCCGCTCCTGGGCTATCCGCTTCTCAAGCGCCACAAATGTGTCTTTATGTGGATCCTCGATCAGGCAGTCCGGTCGGGCATCGGCTGCTTTCGTCGCGAGCAGTTCCTGAATAACCTCGGCAGACTGATGCATTCTGCGTGCCAGAGTTGTTCCGATATCCAGAAAAAACGAGGGTTGAGCTTCAGCAACACTTTTCAGATCATCCTTCCGGATAACCGAGAGCACGCACTCGGTTTCCGCTTTCATCCTGGCAGACCTCGGTTCACGCAAGAGAAGGCTCATCTCGCCGATCACCTCTCCCGGTTGATTGATCATTGCCACCGGCTTCTCGTTCTCTCCGACATAAATACCCAGTTCCCCGGACTCCAGAATGTAGAGCTCGTCCCCCTCATCACCCTGCTGGCACACACAGCTTCCTGCGGGATACGTCCTCAGCAAAGAACCAAGCTGCTCCCCGTCCAATTTTATCACGGTCTTGCTTGCCAGATTCCTGAAACTGACCCCGTACTTGTATGTCAGACTTCCCGCGAATTCGTCATGGATCGTCTTCAATGACGGAAACCGTTTCTCTTTCCATGTTCCCAGAAGGCTGTCCACAATATCCGCCACAACCTTCGCATACTCATGCGACCTGCGCTGCCTGGATGACATGGAATCCATTGTTCGCTGCAAGACTCTGTTGCAATCCCGCAATTCAAGTGCGATCTGCCGCGCAATATTGAATCCGACATTATAGTGCTTGATCTGCATTCGCAGATTCTCGACGGGAATGGGCTTGAACACTGCATCGTCGGCGGCTTCGGCTGTCAAGGACCTGACTACGGAAAAACCGTCTTTCCAGGTCAGAAAGACCTCACCGGCTCCAAAAATGACATTGGCGGTTGTCAACTCAAACGACTCGGCTCCAGGAATCATGAATATGACCTTCCCTTTTTCAAGAAAAAACGCACTTCCCGGGGCTTCTCCCGACTTGAAGACCGTCTTCATTCACATTCTCCCATGGCATGACTTCCGGGCCGGCACGCTTCCGTTCCCACCACCCTCACTCTACACCCAATCGCGTCCCCGGGCCCGAGTTTGTTCCTCAAAAAACACTCTGACCAACACACGCCCCTTGAAGAACATCTGCCCGGTCCCTCCTGCGGATTATCGGCATCCCTTGCGGTCAAACTGAAAACAGGTGTATACTCAACTCCATCATGGTACCGGAGGACAGGGATGGCTCGCGAGACACTTGAACGCAGGGATGACCTTTTTCAGCAGTGGCAGCTTCGTTCATGGTTTGGAGAACAGGATATTATTGATCCGGCCTTCGAAGACAATCTTCACTCCGTCTGGGAGACACTCTTCTCCAGTCTCTACGACGACCTCGCTGAACGCCTGAACAATCCGAAGGCCCGGGAC
>JAKQFZ010000641.1 GCA_029558215.1 Candidatus Omnitrophota bacterium | reverse complement strand
CTACTGCGTTCCGATGACATTCAAACCGTGGGGACTGGGTTGGGCAAGCCGTCGTCTGCGCCGAATCCCAGGCTCCAAAGACTTGTTCACCGCAGCGGCCTGGGTGGTGGTGTGTGTTCTGGAACCGTTCGCAGCTCGGCCTGAAGTGCATTTGGGAGCCTTGCTCACCGCTTCGATCTGGACATTTACCCTGGTGTTCAATCGATCCATTGCCTTTGACATCAAAGATCTGCAGGGAGACAGTATTGTCGGCAAGGAGACCATTCCCATTGTTCTGGGAAAACAAGCCACAAAACTCATGCTTCTTGGATTTGTGCTCTTTCAGGCATCGATCCTGATCTGGGCGGCCTCTTCAGGGTTGGTCTCAAACTTGGGCTACTGGCTCCTGGGTTCAGTGGCTTTCGAATGCCTCTACCTCGGTCTCTACCATCGCCGCATCATCACGCGAGGCATCCTTTTCGAGCTTGTGGTGGATGCTTCACTCATCGTTCCTGCCGTGATCACACTGCTTTGGGAAGCTTTCTAGACAGGTCAGCACCTTCAGGCATTTGGGCTAGAGCTGCTCCCCCTGGACTGAGTGTCACTGGGGGCAGAGGAGAATGGACACATGTTCTGACTCATTGACGGGAAGAGGAATTTCAGGATAGAGTATCTCCCGTTTGTAGAGTTCGTGTTCATCTATGAACAGATGTCATGCCGCGAGGCTTTTCGCGGCGGAAAGAGGCGGAAGGATGCTCGCTGAAAGGATGAGCCGTATTGACTCATCGGGTATAAGGAAAGTTTTTGACCTGGCACAACACATGAAAGACCCGGTGAACTTTTCGATTGGTCAGCCCGATTTTGATGTTCCGGAAGTGGTTAAAGAGGCAGCCATTCAGGCGTTGGAGTCAGGATTCAACAGATACACCCTGACAGCTGGGATTCCTGAGCTGCGTGAAGCCTGCCTGGCACACTACCGCTCGAAAGGTTTCTCAGCGGACGGATGCATTATCACCAGCGGCGTTTCGGGTGGCATTCTGCTGGCTCTCCTGGCGACGATGAATCCAGGAGACGAGATCCTCGTTCCCGACCCCTACTTTGTCATGTATAAGCATCTGGTCAATTTCATGGGTGGTGTGCCGATCTTTGTTGACACCTATCCGGGTTTTGAACTGCTCGAAGAGCGTCTGGAAGCCGCAGTCACACCCAAGACCAAAGCCATCTTCGTCAACAGTCCAGCCAATCCGACAGGCAAGGTCGCAAGTGAAGATCAGCTGCGGATGGTGGCACGCTTCGCCGAGAGACACAGCCTTCTGGTGATATCAGATGAGATTTACGAGGTCTTCAACTACATTGGCGAAAATCCCTCCATTGCCACGTTCTATCCCAATACCATCGTGCTGAACGGTTTTTCAAAGATTGCCGCGATGACCGGTTGGCGCGTCGGATATGCCCTTGCTTCCGCTCCGATTATCAAGGCGATGACCGACATTCAGCAGTACACTTTTGTCTGCGCTCCGTCATTTGCGCAGAAGGCAGCACTCGCCGCGCTGGATATGGACACATCCTCTTACCGAGAGGAGTATCGCCGAAAACGCGATCAAATCTGCGAAGGCCTTGGAAAGCACTACGAAATTGTCAAGCCAGAAGGTGCATTCTACGTGTTCCCAAGAGTCCCCGAAGGCAAAGGCACTGACGAGGAGTTTGTGAAACGCCTGATCGAGAACAACGTGCTGTGCATTCCGGGCAGCGTCTTCTCACAACGCAACACACATCTCCGACTCTCCTATGCCGCAACGGATGAGACAATCGAGCGTGGTATCGAGATAATGTGTCGCCTGGCAGATGAATGATTTCACGGTCCCGTAGCGCTTGTCGGACTGATTGACAGAAGACAGCATGGCAGAATCCAGCCGCAGACAACTTGCACTGGACACAATACAACAGAAACCCACTCAGGGCATACCGAGCTGGATGCTGCATGTTATGCAGCACAGCCACATTGAACGTCTCGCCGACTGCGAACCAGGCAGATACAAAGCCGACCCCGAAAATGTCTACATCAGAATGCAGCAGCGGATCGGGACATGTCTGCTAGATCAGTACATCCCCACCAATCCTCTTACCATGGGCGACCATGGCTTCGAGGAAAACCAGCCAGGTGCCTGTCGTGGCGCCGACACTATCATTGTTGACGGCATGTTCATTGACTCCCCGGAAGCCGTAGTCGAGCATCTCGAAACCTGTGTCTTTCCAGAAGTTCGGCGACAGATATCTGCCTTTGATGAGGACACGCGTGTGCACGACATCCTCAACAAGGAATCGAAGACCCAGGAGAAACTCGCTCCGAACATTCTGAAGGCTCCTTACGGGTTCGCATCTTTCCCAGGATTCCGATATGGTCAGTACGGCTATGCAAACTATTTCATGGCCTATGCACTCTATCCCGAAGTGATGGAGAAGGACTTCGCGTTACGAGCGGATCTCGGTCTTCTTCAGAACAGGGCGGCGGTGCATGCCATCCTCGAAGGGAATCTGCCTCCATTTTACCGCCTCGACCATGATATGGCAGACGGCCGAGGTACGCTTGTTGACATCAAGTCCCTTGATCGAATCTGGTTTCCGCATTTTGCCCGATGCCTGCAACCGCTTGTCAAGGCCGGTGTGCGGCTGATTTGGCATTGCGACGGAAATCTCATGGAGATGGTTCCCCGACTTTTGGATGTCGGGATTCGAGGGTTCCAAGGCTTTCAGTATGAGCACGGCATGGACTATCAGCGTATCTGCCGCATGAAAACACGCGATGGTGAACCTCTCACGATCATCGCCGGTGTTTCTGTCACAACAACCCTACCACATGGCTCACCAGATG
>JAKQFZ010000594.1 GCA_029558215.1 Candidatus Omnitrophota bacterium | reverse complement strand
GAAATACAGCAGAAGAACAACGGATGAAGAAACAAAACCAAGCTCTTCGCAGAGAATTGCCCAGATGAAGTCCGTGTGAGGTTCGGGTAAATAGAGAAGCGCGTGTTCTGAATTGCCCAGACCGACGCCAAACAGCCCACCGTTGATGACAGACATGGTTGACTGCAAACTGTGGTGGTGACTGGTTGGAGAAAGAGGATTGAGAACCGCCTGAACAAACTTGTCAATGCGACCCATTGCGTACTCATGCTGTGCAATGAAAAACGCACTGACAAGACCAAAGACCACGACTAAGGGAACCAAATGCTTCTTGGGTGCTCCGGCATAGAACCAAAGCACAAGACCCATCAGGCCAAGGAAGATGGCATTGGTGTGACTGGGCTGCACAAATACCAACAGGCAGGCCGCGCCAAGAACCAGGAGTTGGAAGAACGGACCTCGCCAGAAGGATCCCATCTGATCCTGCTTGCGGGCAAAGGTTGCTGCCAAGTAGAGGATGATTGTGAGCTTGGCAAATTCTGAAGGAATGATACTGAATCCAAGAATCCTAATTGAACGATTGACGTTGGCAGCCGACGGAATGAAGAGAACCGCGATCAACAGCACAAAAGTGCCAACCATCAGAATCCGGCTGAGTCTCAGGATCTTCATATAATCAACTGCCCAGCATGCCAGAAGAATAGCAAGGCCGATGCTCAAGGACAGCAGCTGTTTGCGAGCGTAGGAAATCACATCCCGATTCTTCATCATCGCAACGGAAGCAGAACTGCTGAAGACCAACACCACTCCGAACAGCGCCAGAAGAAGCACAAAGGTCAGAATGATGTATTGGTATCCTGGATTTCCTGTTCGCCTTCTCATAAGAGTGTCGCCACTGCCTCCTTGAAGATTTGTCCCCGCTGCTCGAAATTCCTGAACATATCCAGACTGCTGCATGCGGGAGAAAGCAGCACGACATCGCCCTTTTTGGCTTTCAAGAAGGCTTCTGTGACTGCCTGTTGCATGGAGTCCACCTTCTGACACTCGACACAATCCGAGAATCTTTCCACGAAAAGATCTCTGCTTTTTCCCAGCAACACGAGCGACTTGACCTTCTCCTGAATAAAAGGTCTTAAAGAGGTGATATCCGTGCCCTTGGCGTCGCCACCGGCAATCAGAATTACAGGCCGTTCCATGGATTTCAGAGCGGCTTGAGTCGCATGAGGCGTTGTTGCTTTGGAGTCGTCGTAGAAGGTCACGCCGCGCAACTGTCGCACGAACTCAATTCGGTGGGGCAAGCCTCGAAACTGTCCGAGTGCGTCCACGACGGACTCCATCTCTGATCCGCAGAGAACCGTCGTAACCACCGATGCAAGAAGGTTCTCTTTCTGGTGTCTGAACCAGTCTTGCAGTGAGATATGTCGGGTTCGTTCCGATCGCCCTTCGCGGTAGACAACCGTGCTTTCGGAGAGAAAAGCTCCATCGCGACCATGATCATCGAGGGAGAACCATCGAACTGTGGCCGCTGACTTCTCAGCGAATCTCAGACACCATTGATCTTGGGCGTTTAGGACCAGGAAATCCTCCTCGGTCTGGTTGCGACGTATTGCCCCTTTTGTCTCAGCATATTCCTCAAATGACTCATAGTGATCGAGATGATCCTCAGCCACGTTGAGAATGACGCTCACGAACGGATGGAAATGGTAGGTATTCTCCAGCGCGTAACTACTGACTTCGACCACGACGAAATCGTGCTTTCTTCCGCAGTCGTCAAACACGACTTCGCAGAGAGGAGTTCCGATGTTGCCGGCTTCCACGCTTTTCCATCCGGAAGAGTTCAAGGCCTGATTTACCATGGTCACTACGGATGATTTCCCATCGGTGCCGGTTATCGCGATGATTCTTGGAGCACAGAACCAGCTGCCCACTTCGATCTCCGAAACGATGGCCACGCCTTCTTCTCTGGCTTGGCGCAGTACCTCAATGTGTTTCGGAACGCCAGGACTTCTCATGATAAGTCCTGTATTGGCTGGAAGCGTATGTCCACCCGTCTCAATTTGGATTCCCAGTTTCTGAAGTTGAATGACCTCTTCAGGAAGGTGATCCAGAGACTTGGAGTCGGAAAGGATGACTTCAGCCCCAGCCTTGTGCAGGAGCCTTGACGCCGCCAGGCCACACTTGCCCGCGCCGAGCACCAGAACTCGTGAGCCGGCAACGGGGGGAAGAGGTTCCCGACACGGCAACATCCTTTGCTCCATCAGCCCATTCTCCTCAGCGCATCTTCAGTGT
>JAKQFZ010000265.1 GCA_029558215.1 Candidatus Omnitrophota bacterium | reverse complement strand
TGATGGGTCTGGGAAACCAGCCGACGCAGCCGGGATCGCGAGGCTCTGCACTCGCTTCTTTTGGAGTAGTGCAGACTATATGTCAGTGACTGGCTGGCTTCTCCAACCGCTCGAGTTCCTCGAGAAATCTTTCGGCATCATCCCTGGATTCAGCGCGAGCACCGAAGAACAGTCTTCGAGAACGAAATGTCTGCCAGAGATGCTTGATCGTTTCGTGGCTGCCACCGAGAATCTGTCCCTTTCCCAGGGAGTCAATTCTCTCTCGCAGAAACGACCAGTCCTTGGTTTGTGCTGCGCCCGCTCCTGGCTGCCACTGGATCACGCCCAATTTCTCGATGGAGCAGACGGCTTCGAGATGTTTGATCGCCTCTTGCCCGTCGAGATGGTAGGTTGAATGGTCAAGCTGTTCGCACTGCCGTTTCAGGGAAGGCAGACCGAACTGCTGAAACATGTCGGGGCTGAGCATGGCCGAGAAGTCACACTGAGGAACATCAGAACTTCCTGGAGAATAAAGCCCGTGACGGGTCATGCTGCCAAAAGTCTTCACCCCGAACTCATCATCCAACGCATCCCGTACTTGCTCGAGCGCATCGTCTATCTGCTGCAATGCCTTTGCGACCTCCTCCGGATGATCAAGCAAATCCAGGAGAAGTCTGTTGACACCGCGCAGCGCCGCCAGACAGTCCAAGCCACCTTGAAGATGACAGCCTGAAACGATCATCCTGCCGTCGAGCCTCTGCCGACAGCGCCGAATGGTCTCCACGGTCCGCTGCCACCAGGGATTGTCTCTGCGGAACTGAATGTTGACCTCACTCCAGTCCTCAATGATCGGAACAGGCCAAAAAGTCTCCGCACTGTCAGGATGCCATTTGAAGTCGCCCCCCAACAATGCCGCAAAATGATCGGCTGCGAAGGAGACGCAGAAACAGGGAATGGCATCAGCAAGAAACTCTCGAGTCGAAGCCCACTGAACTATCTTGTCGAGCACCAAGTCCAGATCTCCTCGCGTCATCTCGTAGGTGGCGGGAGCAGGGGAAGGTTCCACACCGTCTTTGGGACGCACGATGGCGACGAGCGGTCGGGAATTACTCTCTTCCCAAAACGAAGCCCACATCTTTCGGGCACGTTCGAAATCGGGTTTGAACTCCAGTTCCATAGCGTGATCACTCCCTCGTGTTTGCGGTGTCTCTGCGACTTAGTGCATCTGTCGTTCCAGAGACTCGATTGATAGGATCAGTGCCCGTGGCAGATGAAACGGATCCTTGACCGGAAGAGCCACCACCTCCGTGATCTTGTTTCCAAACCGGTCAAGGCGTTGTGTCCATTCTCCGTGTTTCCTGTCGTAGAAGTGCGTGAAGCAGTAGTCAAAGATTCGGCTGAACCATTCATCAATCCACGGTTCATGAGAGTATTCCCGAGCACGGATCAAAGCATAGAGTGCCTCTGTATGCGGCCACCAGATCTTCTTGTTCCAGTTAGGCCATACGGGTGCCTGTCCCTCACTATCTCCCCCAAGGAAAAGGCCACCGTGTTCGGCATCCCAACCGAATTCCAGATGCTTCTGAACGGCGTTGACAGCCTTTCGGATCATGTCATCCTCATCGTGATCGCGAAATATCTGCATCTGAAACCACATGGACTCGATGGCGTGCCCCGGCACAACGATGCGCCCTTCAGCACCGGGAAGCGTCTTTCCGTCGAGCGTGACGTACTCCAAAACGAGACCGGATTCAGGGCGAAGAAAATGATCCATGACTTCTCTGGCGTGGGTCAAACCTGCTTGAAGAATCTCTGGGGAGTCAAAGACTTTTCCCATTTCGTGGAAGAAGTACGAGAAGATCATCGCTACGGCGTGAGCCTTTGCGCCTTGCGGGATGATGTAAGGCGCTGTCTGATAGCTTCCAGGCACTGCAAGCCTCTTTTGAACATTCCTGAATGTCTGGAAGGCGATCTCCCAGGCTCTCTCATCCTGGGTGGCTTTGTAGTATTCGCACAGTCCGTAGATGGCAAATCCGTCGGCGTAGATGCTGATGGGGCCATCGAGAATCTCCCCTTGTGGGCTGAGGCGATAGCACCAACGACCTTCGGAATCCCTGCCATGTCGGCGACAGAAATCAAACAGGTCTCGAGCGATGTCGAGCCATTCCTGTCGAGGCTCAATTCGGTTGAAGAGTGCCGAGAATGTCCAGATGGCACGCAGTTGCGACCAGAGGTAGACGTCATTGGAGACAACAGAACTGTCATCCTCAATGCAAGTTCTCAACACTCTCGCGCTCTGATCCCATGCGTGGTGTTCCCAGAAGGGTACCACTTCATCCAATAGATGCTTGCGGAAGAACCGCAGTCGCTGTTGTGTTGTCAAAGGAACGTCCATTGAAACTCCCGTGCATTTTATCAACGGCTTCTGGCAAACGTAGGCATGAATATAACCGGTTCCCGTTCCTCGCGCCAATACATTATCGCAGCGCGGAACTTGATATTCTTGACTGTGAAACAGGAACCAGGGTAAACTCATAAGTGTGGGATGTTGATGGCAGTATGGAGAGGGATGTCGTTTTGTGAGAGGACGTCTCCTGTGAAAGGATTCGGGAGGGCAGAAACGTGGCAGCAACGCCAGCTGAATCGGACAACACGACTCAACAGACGCTCTGCGAGGTCATCTATCGTCTGGCACGGGCTGCTGAGTATCGGGAAGAGGACACCTATTCTCACCTTCATCGGATGAGCCATGGTGTTGCCGAGTTGGCTCGTGCGATGGGGATGGAGCCTGATTTTGTCGAACGCCTGTCGTGTGCGGCTCCCTTTCATGACATCGGCAAGGTGGGGATTCCGGATCGGATATTGCTGAAGCCCACCAAACTTGTTGACTGGGAATGGGAAGTTATGAAGCAACACACGACGCTGGGCAAGCGTATTCTCGAAGGATCCGACTTGCCGGTGCTCAGGATGGGGGAGACGATTGCCTACACGCACCATGAAAGATGGGACGGAATGGGATATCCCAGAGGCCTGCAAGGGAGTGAGATTCCGGTGGAAGGTCAGATCGTCTCATTGGTGGATGTCTTTGACAACCTCTCCTCGCGGCGTCCGTATCGGGACGCCTGCTCACTCGATGAAGCCTTTGAAGCCATTCGAGAAGGATCGGGAAGTCAGTTCAGCACCGAGATGGTTGAGGTCTTTCTCGGCATCCGAGACAGGATCATCCAGATTAAGGAGCAGTTTGAGGAATGCGGAGAGAGCATCTTTTTGCAGATGGTTGGAAGGCTTCATATTGTAAGCCATCCCACCATTCTCGAATCCGAACCTGAATTCGACGACCAGGAGACAAAGAGGATCTCTCCTGCTTAGTTCCTGCTCTTTGCGGGAAGGAATGCACTCTGGTGATTGTGCTGAATCGTATCTCGGCCATGGATACAAACGTTTTGTGATCCAAGGGTTTGCGTGACCCATGAACATTAGATTATGGAGGAACAGAAGATGGTGCTGAATCGGACAAAGGCGGTTTCTTTCGCTTTGCTGTTGGTCTTTGGTGTCGCAAACATGGCATCCTGTACGCAGACGGCTCCTTCCGTCATCCAGGGGACAACACAGGAAGCCTCTGCCTCTCCAACAAAGTGGTTCTACAGCTACGACGAGGCTCTGAAGGCAGCCCAGAAGGACAACAAGCCCATTCTGATGGATGTCTACACCGACTGGTGCGGGTGGTGCAAGAAGATGGATCAGTCCACTTTCGGGCACAAAACATTCCAAGCGGAAGCGTCGAAGTTTGTCCTGGCCAAGGTTGATGGGGATAAGAACAAGGAACTTGTTCAAAAATATGGAGTTAGAGGCTATCCGACTGTCGTGTTCCTGGATTCCAAGGGAAACCTGCTTCAGCAGTCGGTGGGTTTCAAGGAAGCTTCGGATTTCGTTGTCGTTATGAAAGAGGTCTTGCAGAAATCCAAACCTAAGGAATGACAGTCTACTAATTGTGTCTGTAAGTGCCTTTATACACAACATTTAGTGTTTGATGGCCTTCTGGAGCCTCCCCTTCGAGCTGGAAAAGCTTGACAGCTCGTCCTGAATCATTTAGAGGAGATGTGTTGGATTTGAGTGTTTTGTTAGTTTTAGAGATGAGGAGAGCCTGATTATGCCTGAACTCAGAAAAGATCCCATTATCGGCCGATGGGTTATCATCGCCAGCGAGCGAGGCAAGCGCCCCTGCGACTTCAAGAACATTCCCGAATCCCAGTCGCAGGCTTTCTGTCCCTTCTGCAACGGCAACGAAGCCATGACCCCCCCGGAAGTTCTGGCCTATCGCCATGCGGGAACCAAGCCCAATGAGGCTGGTTGGTGGGTGCGTGTTGTCTCAAACAAGTTTCCAGCGCTCAGTCCGGATGGTGATGTTGTGCGAACGGGGGAGGGCATGTATGACATGATGAACGGTGTTGGGGCACATGAAGTCATCATCGAAACACCAGACCACGATGCCTCCTACGCCACCTACGAACAGAGCCAGATTGAGGAAATCCTGTGGTCATTTCGTGACAGGATGATGGATCTTCGTCGTGACAGACGCTTTCGATACATTCTTCTCTTCAAGAACCACGGTCGTGAGGCAGGAGCCTCGCTGGAGCATCCGCATTCCCAGTTGATTGCCACGCCAACGGTTCCCAAGCGGGTACAAGAGGAAGTGTCGGGAGCCTTGAACTACTACCGGTTCAAGGAGCGATGTGTCTACTGTGACATTGTCAAGCAGGAGCTGGACACCGAAAGCAGAGTTGTGGCCGAGAATGATTCCTTTGTCGCCTTCGAGCCGTTTGCTTCCCGGTTTCCTTTCGAGACCTGGGTTGTGCCCCGGGCACATGAAGCGCACTTCGAGAATATCCAGAAGCATCACATCATGGATATGGCAAAAGTGATGCATACGGTGTTCTCCCGTATCAAGGAAGTGCTCAACGACCCTCCCTACAATTTCATTATCCACACGTCGCCCTGCAATGAGCCAGATCTTGCGCATTATCATTGGCACATCGAGATCATGCCCAAATTGATGAAGGTGGCAGGATTCGAATGGGGAACAGGTTTCTATATCAACCCGACACCACCCGAGCAAGCAGCAGCCTGGTTGCGGGGAGAGTTGGCGGACGAGATTCCCCAGATTCCGGGAGCGAACATTCCTCCCAAGAAGCAGGCTGTCTGATGGCGGAGTGGGGTAAGCGCCCACAGGCATGAAGTCCAGGTTCGGCACGAAATACAGCAAGCGATTCTACCGAGACCGTCTTCCTGATCGCGGGTTGGTTGCTTTCTCCGTTGTTTTTGAGGAGACAGACCTCTATATCCTGGCCGAAAGTGATCTTGGCACAGTTGCCGAGCAATGCGTTCGGTATGAGCGTGCCTGTCTTGAGGAGTACCTGGCAAGGGATTCAGGTTTCCTCAATGACCTGAAACCGCGAGATCCTCGCCCTGAAGCACCCGAACTGGTCTTGAGCATGTGCGAAGCCGCTCGTCTGGCCGGAGTGGGACCGATGGCCGCAGTCGCAGGTGCCATCGCACAGTCGGTTGGCAGGAAACTGTGCGCTCAGTCGGGGGAAGTGCTCGTCGAGAACGGGGGAGATATTTTTGTCAAAACAGTTGGCGAGCGAACCATCGCGCTATATGCAGGCGTAGGTTCTCCTTTTTCGATGTGCCTGGGTTTGCGAATATTTCCCGACCAGACACCTCTTGGCGTCTGCACTTCATCAGGAACCGTTGGCCATTCCCTGTCATTCGGCAAATCGGACGCTTCGGTTGTCGTTGCCAGAGATGCTGCGCTTGCTGACGCGACAGCAACCGCCTTGGGCAATCGGATTCAGAGTGCAAAAGACATCGAACCAGCCTTCGAATGGATTCAGACTGTCCCAGGTATTTCCGGAGCCGTTGTTCTCATTGGAGACAAGATGGGGGCATGGGGTGAAGTGGAACTTGTGAGGTTGTGATAATAGGCGGCAGAGCTTGACTTTTGTGGTTCGTATGGCATATTAGGCAGGCTTTGGGGCAAGGGATGAAGGATGGATTGTGTCCGTCTCTGAACCTTTGCCCTGTTGAGAAGACCAGTATCTCTCGAGTCTGGTCTTTCG
>JAKQFZ010000589.1 GCA_029558215.1 Candidatus Omnitrophota bacterium | reverse complement strand
GTGCTTCTCCTGGGGATGGATCTCTGCTGCACCTTTCTACTGGAGCTTGAGTTGGTGCATCTGACTTCTCTTGATCCCGACTCGGGATTGGCTCTTTGCCCGTTTCTTTGATCCGTACCAGAGAAGAGCCGGAGGATCTGGAACGTGAGAGTATCCGTTCTGATGGATAGCGATATCCGTCGGATTCATGATGCTTCCCTGAGGATATTGGAACGCTTTGGTGTTCACGTACCCCATGACGCGATCCTCAATCTGTTTCGGGATGCGGGGGCGCAGGTTGACGGGGTCACCAAGACGGTTCGAATTCCCGAATCCCTGATTGAAGAGTCTCTCAAAACCTGCCGCAAGTCCTTCACCCTTTACGGTCGGGATCGTTCAATCCAAGCCCAATTCGGTGTCGGCAAAAGAAACTACAACACCATTTTTGGGGAAGCACACTGGGTGGACGACGAAAGCAACCGACGTTTCGCCACACTCGACGATGTTGGCACTGCGGCGCGACTTGCCGATGCGCTGCCTTGGCTGAACGTTGTTGGCGCGATGTCAGACCCACATGAGATCCCCGTTGAGTGTCGTTGTGTCGAAGTGGCCGCGGCCTTGTTGCGAAATACCACCAAGCCTATCGGTCTGTGGTTTCACGATCGGGCGTCTGCCAGGTTTCTTCTGGAACTGCTCTCCGTCGTTGCCGGCGGTCAAGACCAGTTGAGACAGTATCCCTTCTGCTATCCTTTCCTGGAGCCAATCAGCCCGCTCAGATTTCCCTTCCGAGGTCTGGATCTGCTCTTCGAGACATGCCAGTTTGATCTTCCAGTTCCGATCGGTCCCATGGCTCAGACGGGAGCCACTGCTCCGGGGACGTTGGCGGGCACTCTGGCTCAGGAGAACGCGGAGATTCTGGCTGGCGTGTGCATCGTCCAGTTGATCAAGCCCGGCACAGCAGTCTGCTACGGTGGAATCCCGCACGCTTTCGACATGCGCACAACGCAGATGATCTTCTCGGGACCCGAACAGGCGTTGATGGCGGTTGCCATGACGGAGATG
>JAKQFZ010000588.1 GCA_029558215.1 Candidatus Omnitrophota bacterium | reverse complement strand
GAGGAAGTGGCCTTCTATGATGCGCTGGAAGTAAACGACAGCGCCGTGAAGGTGCTCGGTGATGACACGCTGAAACAGATCGCTCAAGAACTTGTCAAGTCCGTGCGAAACAGTGTTACCATTGACTGGACGGTGCGCGAGAACGTCAGAGCTCAGATGCGTGTGACTATCAAACGCATTCTTCGAAAATACGGCTACCCACCAGACAAGCAGGCTCGGGCCACTGAACTTGTTCTCGAACAGGCAGAGGTTGTCTGTGGCACAATGATAGCTTAGTCTTTGCTGCTGCAGAGAGTATGCCAGACAAGTAGAATCCGATCCGTTGGCCGAAATGGCCACAATGAGATACCAAAGGAGACAAAGGACGATGCTCAGATTTGGCTCAAAGAAGATGGAACCAGGGACTGTCGGGATGCTGCTTGCATTCATGATGGCGGTGTTCAGTGCAAATTGTTTTGCGCAGGGTGGGGTCAGTGTGATCAGTCATGGGGCGGTGGGTGACGGCGAATATGACTGTACCGAAGCTTTCCGTGCGGCGATTGCGAAGGCGAGTGCCGAGAAGAGTTATGTCTATGTGCCAAGAGGGAACTATGCAATCTCCCAGACTTTGGAACTGGACAATGTTGGGATCAGTGGGGAACCAGTTGGAGCCTGGCCTTCGGATGTCGAATCACTTCCTTCAATTCTTCTCAAACATTCGGACAGTCCCGGATTCAGGCTTCTTGCAGGTGGTTCACTGAGGGGTCTGGATATCACGTATCGTCCTAAGGAAAAGTCAGATGGCAACGCCGCGGTTCTGATCAGCGGCATTGGCGTCTACATTGCCAACATGAGGATTCGATATACCTGGGATGGCATCCTTACGGATGGCATCAACAATGTGGGTCGCCTGAACATTGAAAATGTGTTCATCGTCGCTGTTCGCAATGTTGGAGTTCGAGTTTCTGGTACTTGGGATGTTCCACGTTTGAACAACATTGAAGTCTGGAATGCTGCCATGGGGCGAGGTTTGGAGAAGGGCGTTGGTTTCCATCTTCTGAAAAACGATCTCATTCGTGTGACAGACTGTTTTGCATTTGGGATGGGGGTAGGCTTTCTTCTGGAAGACAAGATGGAAGGTTCTCCCATCGAAGGGGGAACTTGGGGTGTTATGACGGGCTGTTCGACAGATTTCTGCGGTACCGGTGTTCGAGTCAAAGGCTCCCATACTGTTTCCGTGACAGGCGGGACATTCTGGCAACACCACAGGACACTCGAGGTTGATGGTGCCGATGCCAGAGTGCGTTTCACAGGTGCTGAGATCAAATCCAATGGAGCGCCTGCCATTGTTGTCAACGATGCCGACCATGTGGTCGTCACCGGATGTACCATCAGACGCGAAATGGAAAACCACGATGTTCCCGCTGTTGTTCTCAGAGGTGGCTCGACCACGCTCTCTGCCAATCACATCATTTCGGGCGCAACGGGCGTTGCTGTCTACAGTGGAGTGCGATCGGCTGTGATCGGGAACAACACCATCAGCAGCAGGAAAATCCCTCTCTGGGTTGATGAGACACTTTCTCGTTCGAGAGTGTCTATCTGCGGCAACCTGCTTCTGGACAGCGAATCAGGTGAGGCGTTTGTTCCTGAGTGCTGTTCAGAGAAAGAGACTGACAAGGAATAGAAGCACGGCGGCCATCAGCACGATGTCGGTCATATCAACTCGTTGGGGAATGGGTCTTGCAGACTGCTCAATGCTGGCTATTGCTTCAGATGGGAGAAATCCCTCTTCAAGAAGCGTTCCGCCAGTCGCTCGGGCGATTCTTCTCAGCTCCGGCAGATTTGGGCCGAGTGCTGTATACTCGGATAAACAACTGTGAATCCATCGGTCTCTGGCAAGTATTTCTCCCTCTGCTGAGGTAACTGCCAGCCTGTAAGTCCCTGTCTGCTCCATGGTCATTGAGGTGGACCAAAGTGATTCATGTTGTTTGACGAGTGGCAGTGTGCGCACGCCACCGTCAGGAAGCGTGAGATGAGAAGTGATATCAGTTTGGACTTTTTTGTCAAACCGAAACCAGAGAGTGACTTGGTCTCCATGAATAGCCCGCTGAATCTCGACCTTGTGAACGCGCAAATGTGAACTTGTGAGACGCGCCAGATTGGCGAAAATCGTTGCGGTAATGGGTTGGGCAAACCATGAAAACTGGTCATCCGCGAGCGAGACAGCGGCCGTTCTGCCAAGTCCGAAATACATTGTGGCGATCAGGGGTTCCTGATCGAGTACCGTGAGCAAAGCGGAGGTGTTGCTGCGAGGTTGAGTCTTGAGCCACGATCCGACAGCGGGAAGAGTTTCCTGCGCAGTACCAGGAAACGCCCAGGAGGGAGTCAAAGTCGGAATCGTTGCGCTCTCTCTGATCAGATTCATGTCCGCCGACGCGGATTCAACAGCCGCCAAGGAGATGGAATAGTCCCCGGGTGGGGCATCGTAGGCAACACCGCCAGTGTGTTTTGATATGGACTCCAGCGTTTCTCTCTTCGGATGCAGTCCAACAGGGATTGTATCCACTTTCAGATGGGCGTCAGTGAGCATTCCAAGTGCAGGCTCAAGACTTTCGTCAGCGAAGTCTCCATCACTGACCAGAATCACCGTTCCGCCTTGTGTTGAAATAAGGGACAGCATCTTGACGGCCTCATGGATGGCAGGACTTAGCAGAGTTCCGCCACCGGCATCCGGAATCATCTTTCCTTTGAAGAACTCTCTTTCCTGCTTCTTCTTCTCCAAAGGCTCAAGAGTCTCTGCCTGTACGTCAAAAGCCAATGCTCCGATCAAAGTCTCGTCAGGGGCTTGATCACAGAAAGCCAGAGCCGTTCGGATCAGGTCGCCGTATGTGCGATCATCCGCTTCCATGCTTCCCGATTTGTCCAGAAGGAGCAGAAAAGGATACGGTGCTGTGGCAGAAGGAATCTCGACGGGAGAGAGCACTTCGATGGGTTGTTTGTGAGCTGACAAGAGTGACTTTCCACCGAGGAACAAAGCGCCCAGATGTCCCGCTCGAACCTGCTCAATGATCTGTGCCTGATATTCTGGTTTGATTGTGGTGCAGTCTCCTTCGAAAACAACCAGATGGGCGCTCCTGATCTCTGAATCCGTGGAATCTTGTGACGGGTGCCTTTGAATCACTCTCCATCCCAACTCCGGCAGGATGCTTTCCGGAAGCGAGGAACTGCCGTCTGACAGCACCAATGCAATTGAGGGACCGATCACATCCACAATAGTTGAGGCGTGGTTGTTCTCAGCGATGAGATCTGAGTTTGGAATAAGAACAGCCTCATAGAGATGCGAGCCCGGTTCCAGGCCAGGCTGATCGAGCACGATATTGTCCTGTCCGTTCAACAACAACTCCTGCTCATGGACTGTCTCCCCATTTCTGTATACCTGAAGCGCTACGTCTCCCTGTCCTGCAAGTGAGAGACGAAGTTGGAATGGCTGGTATTGGGAAATCCCACTTGGTGCGTCCAGACGAATCACCCTTGGGTCGGCACTTGCCTGATGCGCTGCTGCAACAGGATAGGCGGGTATCCCAAGTGACTCCAGAAAAGCCAATGCTGAGGCCATTTCGCCTCGATTATTCTGACCGTCTGTATGCACGATGACCGCCCTTCTACCATAGTCTGACATCACCGCCCCTGCGAGGAAAAGAGCGGATGGGATGTTCGTCGAAGTGCCGAGTGTGAATGAGGCGGATGATCGATCTGATGTTCTATGG
Organism: Candidatus Omnitrophota bacterium; assembly: GCA_029558215.1. Classification (GTDB taxonomy): domain Bacteria; phylum Hinthialibacterota; class Hinthialibacteria; order JAKQFZ01; family JAKQFZ01; genus JAKQFZ01. The sequence goes on along the minus strand of JAKQFZ010000588.1, from coordinate 30,423 downwards.
TTTGGGACAACGGACGACTCAGATGCGAAAGCGATCTGCATTGTCTTAGGGGAAACAGGCGTTGAGAAGCGCTCCAGAGGTTCCGAGTAATTCATGCTCGGAGACACATCACTGATGAGAGCGATTGAGATGGCGCCAGAGGGTATTCTGAGCGTTGGCCGTATGGCGGCGAGCAGGACAGCGAGAATGACGGTGGCTTTCAGCACGCGGGATTTTCGCGACTCTCTTGGCAACAGAAAGATACCCAAGAGCAGGGTCGCCGATGCAAGGGTCAATAGCACATTTCGAAATGCAATGGTTCTGGGAAGAGGTGAGAGAAGTGTGAACTGATCTGCCGGAAGTGCCGATGGGTCGTTGCTGAGATCACTTTCGACCGGATCGGAGATCCACCCGTCATCATCTGCCCTCTCAAGAAGCCACGAGATCAGATCCGCCATCAACGCTGGGAAGAGCCAGTTCTCTGTGAGCCCCGTTCCCTCCAAGGGAAAGGCAATTCTCACTATACGAAATGCCCCTGATTCGTCTGCCGTGATGACCGGAGCGCCATTGCATGTGGCCAAGACAATCTCTTCCTGAGTGGCTGCCAGTGTTGCAGAGGAAGCAATGCTCAGGACTCGTCCTCTCAAAGGCGTGCTCAGGATATCTGAATCTGCAAGAGATGCATTCTGAGAGTCGGATGCTTTGCCGCTGCGGAGTCCTGGGGCTCCAGTCAGGACAAGCGAAGAACATCGAACGCCCTCGGAGTTGAAGTGTCTCTCGTCAAGAATGCAAAGATCAAAGTCGCCTGCAGGTAAGTCGTCGGACTGTTCGATATGAAACTCTGGAGAGAATGACTCTAAGACTCGTTGGAGGGACTTCGGTGTCTGACCGACCAGAGCAACACGGCAAGCGAAGATGGACGAGGCATCGAGAGAGAGTACATTGTCAAGACCAAGTGTGTCCGTCACATCCAGACTGATATGTGAGATTTCCGACAATGGAACACTCGGCTCGATAGCGGTGATAGATTCTGATCCGGCGGGGATTGTTACTGAGACGCTTGCGACCGTTCTGGATTTGGAAAGGACGCGAAGTGTTCCTGTGACGGTCTGTTCCGAGAAACTCTTGCAGTGAACATGCAGAAGGACGTTTTCCAAAGTGTCTGCCTTAGCGGACACCTCAGTCAAAGCGATGTTGTCGCCATTGGATTGGATCGGGCAATACAGGAACTCTGGGACATCTGTGGAGCCATCTATTTGGAATCTTCCATCCGAGAGCAGAATACAATGAGACTCAGGGTGCGCCGTTCGGAAGGCATGAACATAGTCGGTGAGGCGATCCATCCTGTTCGACGCACGCACGGGAGCGATCTGTTCGAGAACCCTTCTAACGTGTGCGTTGCTTGGAGTTCCATTGGCGACGAAGATCACTCTGTCCGACCAGGAGACAACATTGACTCGGGAGTCAGGAGCCAGGGTGTCCAGAAGACGGGCGTAGGCTGTGCGAATCTCCTTCTGAGACTCCATTGACGACATGCTCAGGGAATTGTCCACCACAATGATAACATCTGACATCTCAGGCAAGCGTTCTGACTGTCTCAGAGTCGGCTCACTCCACGCCAGAATAAAAGTGGACAGAAAGAGTGTCTCTACGAGTACGGCAAGCCAGTGTATCGTTCGCTTTCGTTTCGATGCTGTTGTCTCTGCTCGCAGTCCTCTCCAGAATGTAACAGAGGAGACGGACAAAGACGGCAAGGGTCTGCCTCTGAAATGCACAATCCAGATCAGCGGCATCAGAAGGAGGAGCCAGAGTATGTCAGGTTTGGCGTAGATCATTGTTCTCCATGCACTAGCGGAGCATCCCCTTCTGTCTGAGAAACTCGATCAGTGTTGTCGTGACAGAGGACTCTGTGAATGCAAGGAAATAAGGCACATCTCGGCGGCGGCAGAATGCCTCGATCGCTCTCTGGTGACTCAGCCATCGGGTACGGTATTGCTCCTTCTCCTGATCGGTGATGGTGAGGTCGAGACGCTCGGCAGTCTCAAGATCATTGAGTCGTACGTTTCCGTGCACTGTGGGACGATATTCCTCGGTACCGGCCACGTGAAGTACTTGAAGCTCACTTCGGGGACGGTTTGTGATCATCTTGAGGCTATACTCCCAATGTGGACAGTCAACGAAATCAGACAAAAGGATAAACACGCCCCCCCGGGGGGTGCGAAGAGCCAATTCGGCAAGCGCTTCTTTCATCCCAGTAGTTCCTTCGGGCTCCAACGACGCCAATTGGTCGAATATCCTGCAGAAATGATCATTGCCGCGGCTGGGTGGGATGCCGACACACGTTCCGTTGTTGAAAGTCCAGAGTCCGACACGTTCCTGTGATGTTAGGCCGATATAGGCAAGCGACGCGGCCACTTGGCTGCTGTAGTAGTGCTTCGTCGGCTTGCCACAACGCATGGAGGCACTTGAATCCAGCACCAGGTGAATGTCAACGTCCTCTTCATCATGGAAGACCTTAACGAACAAGCGACCCAGACGCACGTAGAGATTCCAGTCAACTCGACGCGGGTCGTCGCCCTGAACATAAGGGCGATGATCCTTGAAGTCCAGACCGAAACCAGGGCGGTGCGACCAGTGCCCTCCCTGCATCTCGCCGAGATGGATCTTGCGAACCACTGCGGCGACACAGTCCAGTGCACGAATCAAATCCGGATCCAGAAATCTCTTTGGCATACAGAAGCCCTTTTCTGTAATATCGTCATTGAGACTAGCATTTTCACCCGCAGAGTAAAAGACAGGAGCGAACCATGTCACAACTGATGAATCGAAGAAGGTGGCTGGAGACGGCGGCATCGGTGTGCCTGGCTGCTTGCAGTTGTCACAGTCATTCGGGCGGAGAGCAGTCTGACGTGAGTCTGTCTTCGAAAATCAGAGGAACTCTATGGTGGATAGACTCGAATCTGGATGAAGCCTCTTTGAGAAATGAAGTGTATCTCCAACGTAATGCGGGATTTGATCTGCTATGGCTTACCGGCACTCAGCACTTGATTAAGAGTCCTGCAGGCACGAGCGCATTGGAAATCTGCCTGGATCAGGCGGATCGTCTTGCGATGAAAGTTCTCTTTGAGACCTACACCACCCCCGACTGGTATGCACGATGGAATCTTGCGGAAGAGGTCTCTCTGAATCGGCAGTTCATGCCTCAAGTGTGGGAGCGGTTCCGCCATCACAAGTCGCTCTACGCCTGGTACATCGGCCATGAAATCTACCTGGTTTGGGAAAAGCAAAGCGATTATTGCCGCCGACTCTTCCAGGATATTGTCTCGACGTCCAAGGCGGTCTCTCCTGAGATGCGCGTTTGCATCTCGCCGTTTTTCATTCTGGATCGGAACAGGATCCTGGGTGACTTCCGATTTGCCGAGCCGGCCGAATATGCGCAATGGTGGCAGACAACGCTCAAGCAGACGGGAATCACCTGGCTGATGCTTCAAGACTCTGGAGAGCACGCTTCCTTCACCAGCGTTGCAGAGAAGGAGCCGTTCATCGCCGCATACTCGGAAGCCTGCAAACGCAGTGGAGTGGAGTTCTGGCTCAATGTGGAAATTGCCGAGCATGACGTTCCGGACTATCAGACACAACGCCTTGACAGAGACAAGCCCTTCAACGAGCAGAAATGGCGTGCCGTGCCTGAAGAGCGGCTGAGAGAGAAACTTGCCCTTGCATCCAAGTTCTCGCCGTCGGCTGTCTCATGGGGTTGGGACTGGTGGCGTCCGACGTCAGAGCAGAGTTCCCCCGAACGGTATGCAGCGTTTCAAAATCTGAACCGTGGGACTTGATGTCTGTCGATACGGCTTTTCCATGCTTCGATAACAGATGCTTTGCGGCGCTGCCGAATCTGCGATCCGTCTAGGTCTTCTTCTCTTTCTTTCTTGCCGCAGGAAAGAGGATATTGTTGAGGATCAACCGGTAGCCAGGGGAGTTCTTGTGAAGGCTCAGATCGGTGGGATCTTCACCGACGAGATGCTCAACGTCTTCGGGATCATGTCCGGCAAAATAGGTGAATGTACCCTGACCCCAGTTGCCATGAAGGTATTTGACGAGATTGCGACCGGGGAACTCTGCCATAATAACGACTCGATTCTTGACCTTGTCCTTCCAGAAGGCGGTCGTTTGTCCTCTGAATTCCTCAATTCGTGCCGTGTGGCATTGCGTCAACATGCTGGGAACCGGATCGAGTTTTGCCGAGAACTCGAAGAGTACGAAATGCTCATCCTTGGGGAGAATTTGATCCACCATGTTGGGGTGAATGTCAATATCCGCGTATTCATAGACCATCGGATCGGTGTATAGCGTAAAATTCTGGAATGCAAGACACTTGCTATAGTCCAGTTTCTGTTGATAGCCGGGAGTCAGACCGTCGCCGTCAAGCTCCGCTGAGACGATGTCAATGCCCGTCGCTGCCAGGCTGATGTCAAACGAATCACAGGCAGAACACATGGAGAAGAGAAATCCACCATCGGTAATGTATTTGACGATCTCCCATGTGACAGCGTTCTTGTGCTGTGAGACTTTGGTGAAACCGGCGCGTGTGGCAGCTTCCTGGGCGATGCGTACCTGCTCCTGATACCAACTGGTGTTTCTGAAGTTTGCGTAGAACTTGCCGAACTGTCCGGTGAAATCCTCATGATGAACGTGCAGCCAATCGTACTCCTTCAGCTTTCCCGCAAGCACTTCATCATCCCAGATTTCAGTGTAGGGAATCTTGGCGTATTCCAGCGCAAGCGTGACCGCGTCATCCCAAGGTTCGGCACTGGGTGGAATGTAGATGGCGATTTTGGGTGCCTTTTCGAGAAGCACAACATCCATGTTTTCGGCTTCGATGAGTTGGTGAATCTGATTCGCGGTGCTTTCTGAGATGATTTCGGTGCGAACGCCCCGAAGCGTTGCTTCCTGTGGGGCGATGCTTGCATCCTTGATCAGGAACGACCCGCCTCGATAGTTCAGGAGCCATTCGACATTGACGCCTCGCGGAGCCTGCAGCATCCAGTAGGCGAGTCCATAGGCTTTCAGGTGATCGGTCTGCGTCTGATCCATCGGCACCAAGGTCATCTGGGCGAATGCGACGGGATGAAAAACTGCCACGACAAGACCCAGCAACAGAAACGACTTTCCAATACGTGTCATTGCACTTCCTTTTTGGGCAGACGAGAGGTTCTGCCTCGTGAATGCAGTGTGAAGCCGCATCAACGCTTATATGACGTAAGAATAGCACAGGGATTCATTGTGGCCAAAACTGGATGACGAAGACTTTGCCCCAGCTATCATAATGGACTTTGTGTTTTGATGGGTAGATGCTAGATTTCAGGTATCTAATTTGCAATGGAGACCGAGATGCCTTACAGCAAACTCATCTTTCAGTCGCGACGATCACCGGTGTTTTCCGTCAGGGGAATTGTGGCGGCGAGTCAGCCCCTTGCGGTGCAGGCGGGTGTTTCTATCCTGGAAAAAGGCGGAAATGCTGCGGATGCGGCTGTTGCCACTGCCGCGGCGCTGAATGTCACGGAACCAGGAAGCACTGGCTTGGGTGGTGACTGTTTTGCGTTGTTCTATGATGGCGTAACGGGACGGATGAGCGCTCTGAATGGCTCCGGACGCGCTCCGAAGGCTTTGACGCTTGAACTGCTCTCAAGTCAGGGATTCGGAAAGGAACTCCCCAAGTACCATCCACACGTGGTAACCGTTCCAGGAGCCTGTGCCGGTTGGTTCGATCTGATCGAACGCCATGGAACACTTTCAATGCGCGAGACTCTGGCTCCTGCTATCCGGTTGGCCGAGGAAGGCTTTCCAGTGGCTCCGATCACGGCTCATGGGTGGCAGGGTTCAATTAAGAAACTTATGGATTCCTCTCCTGGGGGCAGGGAATTGACAGTAGAGGGTCGAGCACCTCACGTCGGTGAAGTGTTCAGAAATCCAACGCTTTCCCGAACGCTCAGACTCATCGCGGAACAAGGTCGCAAAGCGTACTACGAAGGAGAAATCGCCGAAAGAATCATTAAGACGCTGTCCAGTCTTGGCGGCGTTATGTCATTGGATGACCTGGCAGCGCATGAGTCCACTTGGGATGAACCGATCAGCACGGTATTCGAGGGAGTCCGAATTCATGAGTGCCCACCCAACGGTCAGGGGATTACGGCGCTTATCGCATTGAACATCCTGACAGAGTGTGGGTTGGATGATCTGGGTGCGCCTCTTGCTTCGACGAGGCTTCATTATCTGATCGAGGCACTGCGTCTGGCGTTTGCCGATACACGACACTATGTGGCGGATCCTCGATGCACCGAGGTACCAATTGAGGAACTTCTCAGCCATGACTATGCTCGGAAACGAGCGAAGTTGATCCGACGAGAGTGCGCCAATGAGCGCATCGAAAGAGGCTGTCCGTTCCCGTCGAGTGATACGGTCTATTTGAGTGTTGTGGACGGGAAGGGAAATGCCTGCTCCTTCATTAACAGTAACTACATGGCGTTTGGCACTGGCATCGTTCCGGAAGGTCTGGGCTTTGCGCTCCAGAATCGTGGGCACAATTTTTGCCTTGAGCCAAAACACCCCAATGCCCTGGCGCCGGGCAAGAGACCCTATCACACGATCATTCCGGCGATGGCGACTTGGGAGGAGGACGGCTCTCTATACGCCTGTTTTGGTGTTATGGGAGGTTTCATGCAGCCCCAGGGACACGTGCAGGTTGTCTTGGGTCTTGTCCATGATGGGCTGAATCCTCAGGACGCTCTTGACCGACCGCGCCTCTGTATCGAAGGTGGCACTCCGGCAGGTGAGGTTGCTATCGAAGAGGGAATTGATGCAAACGTCTTTCGGGAACTCTCTTCGATGGGTCACCAAGTTCGGATGGTTTCCGGGTACGAGCGGAGCCTCTTTGGAAGAGGTCAGATCATCTTGCGAGATCCTGTGACCGGCGTTCTCTGTGCAGGAAGCGACCCGAGGGCAGACGGGTCTGCCATAGGCCTGTGATAGCGGGATGGTGTAACTCATCACGGTAAGAGTGAGGGTTAGCCCTTCTAGTGACACAAAGTCCGAAAGGCGCGTATCATTCATCAGAGCAAGCGTCCGTAGGAGTGGGCATAGCCCACACGCCTGCAGGCGCTGGCCTGCTCAGAAGCCCCATCACCGTCTCTGACCGATAGCTCCAACTTCCTCTATCTTGAGGCCACTGTTTCGGTTGTTCACACCAAAGTCCAACATGATCCGCCTGGCAAGCACGGGCTCGAATCGAATATGGGGTCTCATGGTCACGTCGTTTCCGGAAACCTTTGCCACTTCCGAGTAGTTCACACAGTCCATGGAGACCAATACCGAGATCTCGTCCGGAAGCGCCGATGCTTTTACGTCCTGTCCATCTCCTTCGTAGAACTGCACAAAGGCCCCGTACACCGTCTTGGGATGGGGAAGATGGAGAATCACGACCTCTTGCTGCTGTTTGTCAGCGAAAGTGACGCCTTCATAGATGCTGCCGTCAATGAGTTGAGCCAGATCGTTCTCGCGTCCTGGGACGACCATATTGGCAGGCGCCAATTCCGTGGGTGAGATAATTGTCGTTCCGTAGTACCGATAGGCTAAGTTGTTTTCCTTCTCCTCAACGCGCTGGAAGACGTCCAGCAGTTTGGCGCCGTCCGGAGTTGAAAGAAGTCTTGCATAGAAATCTTCATCCACATATTTGCGGTCATGGTGCTTGCCGTATTCATCTATGAAATACTCGTGCGGACAGATCACTCGTTTCCCTAACCTATTGAGTGCCTCAATCGCTTTGAGTGGGAGAGTCCTTTCGAGCACATAAATGAGCGATCCTTTCGGCAACCTGGTGAGTTCATCGGTAAGCACCGGTTCAAGCTCCTCAGGCGACATGTTGTCACAGATATGCTGGTAGGCATCCATCGAATTGCGGCCAGAAATCGTGTAGTAGTAGGTTTCCTCTGGAAAGTAGACCTGAATGTGACCTGGTTTGTAGTCGCGATACCGTTCCCGATTGCCAAGGATAATCTCGGTCAGTTCCTTGAACTTCCTCCCGTTCTCCTCACGACGAGTTCCATCAAACTTGATGAAACCATAAGCGTCTTCCTTGCCAGACCAGGCCAAGGTACCTGCCGTCGGTCCGCCAACATCAGCAATCCACACAAAGGTCTCGGGCTTTGTTGCTGCCGCTTCGACAATGGAGAACCGCTTACCCTCAACGGCGCTAATCTTGGCGAGAGTCCTGTAGAAAGAGTAGTAGAGGAACTGAGGAGCATAGAGATCGGCTCCGACGATGTCACTTGTGACAGCACATGAGCGCATCGTGGCATTTGTTCGCGGTGTGCGTACCGATCGAATATCGTTCAGGCCGCCGAGTTCGTTGAGCATACAACCGCCTGACCAGATCGCGTTGGGAGCCACCTTTGAAATATAATCTCTAATTCCGGCCAACACGTCCCTGTGCATCAAGTCCATTGCCCGACGCAAATCATAGGTTCGAATACTGTTGATGGCCTCTTCGGCGATATCATTGTTCACCAGCAGCCTCGGAACTTCGACGTCGTCGAAGGAGCGATAGTTGCTCATCCATGACTTGTTTAAGGCTCTCACCTTGCCTGAGTACATCTTACTGAGCATGGCACGAAATGCCTCTGGAAACTCTGCACTCTTTTCATGTTTGTAGGAGTTCCACCACCAGTTCTCATACCATCCATAGATGACTCTATCGCCGTACTTGGCAGTCACATGGTCAACGACAAGTTTGGTGTACCAGACCGTCCGTTGCGCCTCTTCCGGAACGTGCAATGCCATCCAGGCTTTCGTGCCCCAGTCTTCGCGTGTTTCCGCTACAGGACAGACGAAGGGAGTCATCTGATGCTTAATCATCCAGTCCAATAGGGCGTCGAGACTTCGCCAGTCAGGCTCCCACGTCTCAACGCCCAGGTCTTCGAATCTATCGCCCGTATTCCATATCATCATCCGCTTCTCATCAATGCCAACCTCGCTTGGGTAAAGAGGAAACTTAATCGTGTTGCAGCCGATACTCTTGAGATAGACCGCCTCGTCGTCAGTCAGTGGCCAATGCCTGGCCAAGCCAGCCGGATGTCCGACATTGTACTGGTTCACACCGAAGATGAACTCCGGTATCTCTGGCAACGTGCTTGCTGCAAGACTTTCGGTACAGAGAACCAGCAGAATCGTCAGTCCCGTGGCAGACGCTGTGATCAGATACATCATTTTCTCCTTTGGCTTCCAAGCTTTGTCCGATACTGTGAACCATAGACCGAAGTGCAAACTCGGACAATTGCATTTTTTGTTGAATAAATCTTCTGTCTGACGATATGATTGGGATAGAAGAAAGGGGTCGTTACCTAATAATGGGCGCGAGATATCTATAGCGAAAGAAAGAATGAGGTCTTCCAAGTTAGGAGGTTAGAATCATGTCGTATGCAAAAACAGTATCTCAGGTTGTCCTTACCCTCTCTCTGCTTGCCAGCGCAGGATTCGTCTGGGCGGACTGTGGAAGCGTTCCTTTCAGCGCACCGATTCTGGTGGACTTCAGAATTCTCGAATCGGGGAACAGGGAGAAGACTATCGAGTTCGACCCGCTGCAAGTCAGTGTGTTCGAACCGCAACAGCGTGCCATCATCGCATGGAACGGTACTGAGGAAATCCTGCTGTTGTCCACGGATCAACGTGCAACACAGCGTTCCGCCGTACTGGAAGTGATTCCCCTGCCTTCCAGGCCGTCCATCAAACTGGGTTCCTTCGCGACTTTTGAGGAAGCCCAGAAACTCGTTATCAACAAACGAATGTGGGTGATGGCACATGGAGGCAAACTGGCGGGCAATCTACAAGTGCCACAGCAGGCGGCGCGAATCACTTTTGAGAAGAAGATGGGCGCCCATGATCTGACTGTTGCAGAGGTTCTCGAAGGGGACGCCTTTGTCGCCTTCGTGCAGGACTATCTCAAGAACAAGTACGGCACCCAAGATGCTCCAATCCGTCCTGAGTTTGTCAAAATCATCGAAAGTTACATTGAAGAAGGTTTCAAGTGGTTTGCTTTCGACGTCATCGTCCTGGACGACAAGAATCAGAGCCGAGAGCCAATTGAATACCGCTTTGCCTCAGATCGAGTGTTCTATCCGATGCGGATTTCCACGTTGGAACGCGGTGAGACGAAGGTGGATCTCCTTGTGTTCACAGCACAGGGTGCGAACCACTTTGAAGGACTTCCGGCAAAGGCCATTGAGCGTGAACCCCAACTGAGTGCTGTGGCTGAGGATTTTGCAGGACTTGAAGAGACGTGGAAGAAGTTTTTCCCTGCGGAATTGCCTCTCAAGATAGACCATTGGAAAGTCCGAGGCGACATTGCTTCGTTTGACAAGGACATCTTGGTTCGATGACGAGAGATCCCTTCTATTTCAGCGACGACAAGCGCTTCACCGCTGAAGAACTTGCCGCTTGGCAAGACAAGGAACAATGTCGCGAACGACTCGCGCGTAATCGGCTGAAGTGGTATTCTCTCGCACTTCAGGTGGGGATGTTCGTTTTGATCCTTCTCCTATGGCGGCTCCCCTTCATGATGCCCATCCGGCTTGTCGTTGTCCTTTTTCACGAGATGTCACATGTGATCGGCGCGTATCTGACCGGTGGTGTTGCTTTTGGCATCGCCATTGATCCGGGTGGAGCTGGAGCAACACTGGGCATCGGTGGCAATGACGTTCTCGTCGCTTCAGCCGGGTATTTGGGTTCCCTGCTGATTGGAGTTGTGCTCTATTGTCTGAGCGCGGCCTGGGAGCCAAAGGAAGCATGGGCAATGCTTATGGCGCTTTTCTGTATTGCCTTGTTATTCGGTTGGCTCAACGGGTTCACTGCGTTCTTCGGCTATCTCTGTATCATCCTGATGACAATGGGATTTGTGCTCTTCAGAGACGGAATGAAGGTCTTTTTCATCCGCGTGGTCTCAACAACCTGTTGTCTGTTTCCCATCATAGACGTGATGGGCGATCTCTTTCAGGATTCGATTGATGGGTTCCATGTTCTCGAACACGCTCCCACCAGCGACATTGCCAGAATCTCTGCTTTGACGGCGGTGCCGGAACCCATTCTCGTGCTATTCTGGCTTGTGTTTGGATGTGCGGCGCTGATATGTGCTGTGACATTCGCGGCCAATCGAGACGCACTACGGATTCAGCCGTCCCGCAGGCCGGTTTGGGAGACAGTGTGACAATGATTCTTGACGGACACGTTCACCTATTGGATGAGAGGGGAGACAGGGACGGCTTTCTCAGGCGGCTTTGTGAAGCAGGCGTATCGGGATGTTTACTGATTTCCCTGCCTCCTGCGGTTTTTTCTGATGTCTGCCAACCAAGAACGCATCGAGCGCGTCTTGAGCATCTCTCGCTCTGGAAGGGCGACAATGAACGGATCTTCCCGTTCTACTGGATCGATCCCATGGAGTCTGATGCTGTTGAGCAGGTTGAGACCGCGGTTGACTGTGGCGTCGAGGGGTTCAAGGTCACCTGCAGTCGGTTCTATCCAGGTGACCCGAAGGCCATAGAGGTTTTCCGTTCAATTGCCGAATGCAACAAACCCATCCTTTTTCATTCGGGGATTCTCTGGGATGGAAGGAGTTCCTCGCGATTCAACCATCCTGAGAACTTCGAGGATCTTTTGGAGATTCCTCGTCTGAGGTTCTGTCTGGCGCATGTGGGGTGGCCCTGGTGTGATGAGTTGATCGCGGTCTATGGGAAGTTTCTTAACGCCTATGCCTACCGACCGGAGTTGTCCGTCGAGATGTTTGTGGACTTAAGCCCGGGCACGCCGGCGGTGTACCGCAGGGAAGTGCTGATGAAACTTTTCGGGGTCGGGTACGATGTTCAGAACAATGTCATTTTTGGAAGCGACTGCCGGGCGTCTGACTACAATGTCAATTGGGTGCGTCAATGGATCAACCGTGACAACGCCATCTATGATGACCTACAAATCGAAAAGGGCATTCTAGACAGAATCTACTCCGCCAACCTGCTGCGGTTTCTTGGTCTCTCCTCGGATGATGTTCCACGCAAGATACTCAGAATTGGTGAGTGAAGCTAGAAGTACAGATGCCCCTCTTCCTGAACGACCTGATACATGGCGATGATATTCTCCACTGGTGTCACCGGCTGAAGGTTGTGGCAACTGGAGAGCATATAGCCGCCTCCTTTGGCGAGAAGTCTCAGGCACTCGCGAGTTTCCTCCCGAACTTCCTCGACCGTTCCAAAAGGCAGAACGCGCTGGTTTTCAACCGCACCCATGAAAAGCAGGCGGTCGCCGTACGCCGCTTTCAGATGCTCTCGATCCATGCCCGGACAAACGTGCTGCACCGGCTCCAGAATGTCAGCCCCCGCCTCAATGAGATCTGGGATGATCGGGTCAATACTCCCATCACTGTGGTAGGCAACGCTAACGCCGTACCGGTGAGCCATGGCTGTCAGCTCTCGGTAGAATGGGGGGAAGAAGCCTCTCCAGACATCGGGACGCATCATCATGCGATCCTGCATTCCGACGTCGTCGCTGATGAACAGCATCTTGATGGCACCTTCTGCTGCCTGAAAGAGCCGTTCAAGATACTGCATCCAGAATCCATGCAATCGGACAAACACATCCAGAACAAATTCGGGCTCGACTAGAATATCGGTCAGGCATTCATCCAACGGCTTAAGAGCGTTGAACTGCTCAAAAAGCGAGTAGACGCCCCCGCGAACGACCTGATCCTGTGCCCGTTGAGCCTGCTCGGAAACACAACTAAAATCCCACCAGTCCAGACTCGGCCAGCGATATCGATCCAGTTGTTCTGCAGTTCGGGCACCTTGCAGTGGGAAGAAGCACTTCTCTGCGTAACAACCGGTTGCATATTGGATATTCTTATATCGGGTTCCCCAGAAGTCTTCCCAGGTTCCATCACCAAAGCGATGCAAGTCGGGTCCCACATAGACTGGACTGACATCAAAGAAGCCGTCAATTCCCAACGCGCGACGAACCACTTGGAAGTCATCTGTGCCAAAATGCGCCAGGAGTTTGTGAGTCACTTCTGACGTAGCTCGGTAACTCGTGGGCACCCGGTCGGGAATCCGCCGTTCCAGATAGGCAAGAACACGTTCCTTGGAAGTCATACCCCACCTCTAGTCCACCGTCTGCAAGCTCTCCACAGGCGCGGTGTGAGAGATTTCCTCAGGTTTTGCCGGATGATCGTTGGGCATCAATCTGGATATCCCTGAGAGAAAGAGCAGAGTGAAGACGGCTAGTCGAAAGCCTCGCTCAGAGACCCTATGGTGAAGAAACTGACCAGTCCGAATCCCGATGAAAATGGACGGGATACAGGCAAGAGTGAGCCAAAAGACCTCGATCTGGCGGCTTGGACTGAGCCAGTAGATCGTGACAAAAATAGGGTTCAGAATTCCCCATATCAGCATCATGGTTGCCCTGAACTCGTGCTTGTCTTTGAGAATTGGCTCGCTGTAGGCGATCACCGCTGGCCCCCCAGTAGTGAACGCTCCATGGATGACTCCTCCTAGGATCAAGAGGATTCGACCAAAAAGCCAAGGCCATGGGCGTGAGGCTCGTTTTGTGTAAGTCTTCCAGAAGCCGTGAACCGAGACGATCACGATGAAGACCGCCAGAAACAGGTTCAGTCTGTTTACTGGGAGTTTGTGGAATCCGTAGACGCCAACAGGAAAACCGATGGCACACCAGAGCAGAACGCGCCTCAGTTCACGCCAGTTTATGTGGCGGCGTTCCTTGATTGAGATGTAAAGGGACGCAATGCCTCCGAGAGTTCCAAACAGAGGGGGCAGCATCTTCAAGTCCATAAAGAAGGCGCAGAATGGAAGCGCGATCACAGCCATGCCATACCCCATCATGGCTCCAACTGTACTGGTCATGGTCAGGATAAGCGCGATCATCACAACAGAAAATGGTTCCAACATGCTCTGCAAAATATCAATCCTGTATAGAAATGCAAGGATTTTTGGCAACTTTCATACCGGCACGAACATTTTCTGCTGCCTGAATCCCTCATGACTCTGTTCCCGCTTGCTTTCCATCCAGCAAACACTATGATCGAGAGAGTGAGATTTTCGGTCCAAAATCTTGAATCCGGACAGATTAGAACATGCCCCAAGAGCCTCAAAGCCTTTTGAAATTAAGGAGACATAGGATGATTACTCGAACAGAAATCGCTTCACTCCCGGTTGCCGCTGAGGTGGATGTGCTTGTTGTAGGTGGGGGCCCCGCTGGGGTTGCTGCGTCACTTTCCGCTGCGCGGCTAGGGGTTCGGACGATGATTGTTGAGCAGTTCAACTGCCTGGGTGGCATTGCCACTGCGGGTGGCCACGCTCACATCTGCTTGTATTCCGAGTGGGGATCTCCCAGAAGGGTGGTGGGTGGCATTCCTTTCGAGACAGCACAGCGGGTGACCTCAGCCGGCTACGGAGTCCACAACAACCATGAAGCGGACTTTGAGATCGAGGGAATGAAGAAGGTTCTTGAAGAGATGGCAGAGCAGGCGGGTGTCACACTTCGTTACTATACGCTTTTCGCGGAGACGATTGTTGAGGACACCAGGGTGGTGGGTGTGGTTGTTCAAAGCAAGAGTGGCAGGGAAGTCATTCTTGCCCGAAGAACAGTTGACTGCACCGGCGACGGAGATGTCGCCGCAAGTGCAGGCTGCAAGTTTCTGATGGGAGCCGAGGATTCGGGTCCCTGTCAGCCGGCAACGCTAATGTTCACCATCGGTGGTGTGGACTATGATCGAGTCAGGAAATTCCGTGGCACCGACTACAAGTTGAAATCCGTCTGGAAGCAGGCGCAGGACAATGGCGACATGAGACCTTTTCAGAACCAGATCATGGGATGGTGGTGGACACCCACACGACCGGATCAGGTCGGAATCAACTTCACGCATATCAACTTCATTGATGGTACCAAGGCAGAGGATTTGACTCGTGCAACCATCGAGGGACGCAAACAGGCGTATGAGTGCATTGAGGTCTTTCGCAAATATGTCCCGGGCATGGAAGAGTGTTATATGATCTCTACACCCAACACGGTCGGTGTCCGTGAGACCCGAAGAATACTGGGAGACTATCTGCTGACAAAAGAAGATCTGCTCGCCAAGAAGACTTTCTCCGATTCCATCGGATATGGTTCATTCTTTATTGATATCCATTGTGTCTCAGGGCCAGGCATGGATCAGAAGACATATCGTCCGGAACCAGGATTCAAGTATCAAATACCTTACCGAATTCTGTTGCCCCAGAAGGTTGAGAACCTTCTGGTCGCCGGTCGCTGCGCCAGCTGCACCCATGAAGCCTTGGGCAGTCTCCGCGTCATGCCTCAGTGCGGTGTTATGGGGCAGGCCGCAGGAGTTTCCGCAGCTCTGTCGCTTCGAACAAGCGTGTCCCCACGACAGGTTGATGTGGGTTCTCTGCAGTCATTGCTTCGCGAGCAGGACTGCATCGTAGAAGAATCCGACATTGTCAAGGCGAACACATGACGGAAAAGCCTCTGGGGATCTACGTTCATGTTCCTTTCTGCCGAAGGAAGTGCTTCTACTGTGACTTTCTCTCGTGGGCTGAACGCGAAAGCGACTTGGAGCGATATGTTTCCTGCCTTGAAGATGAGATTGTTCGCAAGCACTTGTGGCAGGGTGTCGCAGGCGCTTCGGTTGCTTCGGTCTATTTTGGCGGCGGTACTCCCAGTCTTTTGACACCACAACAGATCGAAGTGCTTCTGAAGTGCATTCGCGGGCATTTTTCACTTCAAAGCGGCTGTGAGATCACCGTGGAGGTCAATCCGGAAAGCGCCTCACAACGTTTCCTTGAGATGGCTCATCAATTGGGGGTCAACCGGTTGAGTATCGGAGCGCAGTCTTTTGTCCCCAGCACTCTCACAGTGTTGGGACGGCTTCACACTGTCGAGCAGACGCTGAGAACATTTAGAACAGCAAGAGAAATTGGATTCAACAACATTTCGCTGGATCTGATTTTTGGCTGTCCCAATGAGACGATGGATGACCTCAAAGAGTCGGTGGTCGCGGTGATGCAGCTCAGACCGGAGCATCTTTCCACTTACTCTCTAGGTCTGGAGCCTAGGACACCCCTCGCACTTTCGATAGCTGCAGCAACACTTCCGGAGTTGGACGAGGAACTCATGGCTGAGAAGTTTGAGCACATCATCTGTATTCTCACGAGTGCAGGTTACGAACACTATGAGATCTCCAACTTCGCACTCCCAGGTTTTCAGTCTCGTCACAACAGAAACTACTGGGAGTCGGGCGACTACCTTGGCTTGGGCTGTGGAGCACACTCCCACTTGCGCCATGAGCGTTTCAGGAACTCAGAGGACATTGCAGAGTATCTCACCGAGCCACTGTCACGAGTACATCGTTCTGAAGTAGAAATTCTCGACCAGGATACCCAGGCCAGAGAAGGGATTATGCTGGGACTGCGTCTGCTGAACGAAGGTGTCAATCTTGCCCGGATGCGGAAGAGATTTGGAGATGCCGCTGTCCAGAATGCTCTTGATTCACTCGATGAGCAAGTCCAGAACGGACTGCTGAGTCAAAAAGGTGATTGCATCCGTTTGACACAAAGAGGACTCTTTCTTGCGGATGAAGTCCTGGCGTGCTTAATATAGAGAAGGTGAAGATACCGAAATATGGGAGGACACTGACCGATGAAGTACGCTTTCATGACATTTTCTTGCCCCGAATTGGATTTCTCGCAGGTCTTGGAGACTGCGAGGCGCTATGGCTACGATGGAGTCGAGCCACGTATTGATAGCAACCATAGGCATGGTATCGAACGGGACACCCCCAAGGAGAAACTCGCGGATTTCCGCAAAATGGCAGAGGATGCCAATGTTGCCATCTGCTGCATCGCCACTTCATGCAAGTTCGCCGATCCAAACCTTTGCGGGGATAATGTCTCAGCAGCCTTGAGCGCAATCTCGCTAGCCTCTTCGGTTGGTTGTTCCCGTATCCGGGTCTTTGGGGGACACTTCCCAGAATCATTGAGCAGAGACCGCGCCAAGGATTATCTCTCCAACTGCCTGTTGAAGATAGCCGACCACGCCCAGCAGTCATCTGTTACCGTGTGCATTGAGACACATGACGCCTGGTGCAATCCCGAAGATCTTGCCAGCGTTGTCAGCCGCGTGGATCATCCGGCAATCGCGATCAACTGGGACATTATGCACCCTGTCCGTACCGCTGGATTCACAATAGAGAAGTCTTTTGAGATATTGAAACCCTGGATAAGGCATGTGCATTTCCACGATGGTATTACCACAAACGGCAAGTCTGAATTGAAACCCATCGGCGACGGGAACATTGATCACAAGGCTGCCGTGGCACTGCTTCAAGGGGTTCAGTATGATGGATTTCTCAGCGGTGAATGGATCAAGTGGGAACCCTATGATGTTCACCTTCCCAGAGAACTGAAGACAATTAAGAGTTTCGAGGCCTGAGAATTCTACGGAAAAGATCCGCCAGGAGGAAAAATGCCGAACACAAGGCTTGTTGCTGCACGCATTGGCTGTGGCAAGATTGGTGTTGTTGAGGAACCCGTGCCTGCTCTTCGAAAAGGGACAGTGCTTGTGCATGTGCAGAATTCACTGATCAGCCCTGGCACAGAACTGGGTGGGGGATGGCGGGCGCTCAGCCAGGAGCGCTCGGCAGCCCAACCCTATGAGAAACCCAGACCCTTCGGGTATTCGAACGCGGGAATCATCTTGGAAGTTGGCGAAGGCGTTCAGGAGTTTGTACCTGGAGACCGCGTTGCGTGCATTGGTGCCGGCTATGCCCAGCATACCAACTATGCGGTTGTTCCTCATCACCTCTGCGTCGCCCTGCCTTCAAACGTGACTTTTGAGCAAGGTGCCTACGCCATGCTCTCAGCCACAGCACTGTACGCTCTACGACGCGGTGAGTTCCAGTTTGGGGAATACGTCGGTGTGGTTGGCCTGGGAATTATCGGTCAGATCGCGGCGCAGTTACACCAACTCTCCGGCAACTACGTTATTGGCTGGGAGATGATACCCAGAAGGCTGCAGATATCGAAAGACTGGGGCATCCACGCCACAGCGCAGGTCGGCGCTGAAGATGAGATCAAGAAATCCCTTGAGTTCACCAATGGCAAAGGTTTGGACGGAGCTGTTTTGGCGTTTGCCGGTGAGGCAACCGATGTCATCGGCAAACTTGAGAAAGCTGTCAAGCGTTCTCCAGACACTCATCCTATGGGAACACTTGTCATCGTTGGGAACATCTCCTTTCAGTTCAAAGCCACAACGACGAATCTCGATCTCCGACGCTCCAGCCGCACGGGTGCAGGATATCACGATGAGAAGTGGGAATTTGGCGATGACTATCCATCGGTCTTCATCAGATGGTCAACAAGGGCAAATCTTGAACTCTGCATGCGGCTGATCTCCGAAGGACGGCTCAACGTGGACTGCCTGACGACGCACCGCGTTGCTCTCCAGAATATGGAGAAGGAGATAGGAAGCATCATTGAGGCACCCGATGACATTCTTGGAGTCATTGTGACAACCGGTTAACTGTACTACGATGAGATCACTTGGAGGGATACTGGAGCATGAAGAAGGTCTTCTTTCGACTACCATTGATTCTAGTCATCTTGGCTGTCACTCTGACATCCTGCGGGAGGGTTGAGTTGAAACCACGCATCATTTCCCTAGCAGAAGGCTTCTCCGCAACCAAGGTCAACACGGCAATCTTTCGACACCATGCCATTGCGACGTTCGGAAAGCGGCAGTTCGTCACGTTCTACACTCCCGACGGATGTGTGGCTATAGCGCATCGTGATATACCTTCGGATTCCTGGACGATCCACCGCACTGATTGGAAGGGAAATGTTCGGGATGCACACAACTGTATCAGTTTGGGCATTTCTCCAGATGGCACTCTGCATATCAGTTACGATCATCATGGGCATCCTCTTCGATATAGACGTAGCGAAAAGCCGCTTGACCCATCCACTTTCGGAGAGATCATCGGCATGACGGGTCAGCGAGAGAGCCGAGTGACGTATCCACAGTTTGTGAATCTGGCTGATGGAACTCTTCTTTTCATCTATCGCGATGGAGGCTCGGGCAACGGAGACTTGTGTGTCAATCGCTACGACGTGTCAAGTAAGTGCTGGGAGGTGCTCCACCACCCGCTGATTGCCGGTGAAGGTTCTCACAACGCCTATTGGTGTCGCCCTGCCGTGGGAAAGGACGGAAGCATCAAACTCGCGTGGTGCTGGCGACGAACTGGCGATGCTTCGACAAACAGCCGAATCTGCTACGCCCAAAGTCCTGACGGTGGTGTCACATGGGAAGACTCAGGCGGGAAACCTTACGATCTACCCATCACTCAGAAAACCAATGAGGTCATTGATCCTGTTGGCGAGAGCAATAACCTCAGCAACCAGGATTCCTCAGAAGTGGACAGTCAGAATCGGATGCACATTACAGTCAGAAAGAACGATTCTGAAGGCATTCCGCAGTTTTGGCACATCTGGCATGACGGTTCTTCCTGGAGACAAAGTCAAGTCTCTCAATTCACGGAGCGTTTTGATATGAAGGGGGGAGGCACCCTGCGCAACCCACTCAGCCGCCCCGATCTTTTCATTGATCGTAAGGACAATGTCTACGTGCTGTACCGGTACACAACCGAAGGCTCTCGGCCGATGGTCGCCAAGGCCTTTCCGCCTGATTACAACGAGTGGACTCACTTTCCCTTGGCAGAGAACAACTTGCTGCAATGGGAGCCCAACTACGACATTCTCAGGTGGAAGAGGGATGGCGTTCTCAATCTGTTCTTGCTTCCTTCGGATCAAGGCGATCATGAAACCACCACAGAGCAGCCGCCGCAGATGGTGTCTGTTCTGGAGTGGAAGCCATAGTCCGGGTGCCAACTGAAGTGGTGGTTTGCATGGCCAACTCCAAAGACATATCAGTCAAAGAAGTACAGATCGGCTTCGAAGATCTGATGCTTCGTTCGCCATTGAAGTTCGGGGGGAAGGTGCTTACGGCGCTCACTCTGCTGAACGTGGAAGTCGTTGTCAAAGACAGATTGGGCAACAGAGCCAACGGGATTGGCTCCATGATACTTGGCAACTCATGGTCATTCCCCAGCAAAGTGCATGGATATGACGAGACACTTGGCGCCATGAAGGTTCTTGCAGAGTGCATTCAGACCACACTGAATTCCTGCACCCTGGCAGGACATCCGATCGAGCTGATGACCGATCTGGAGCCTGATTTCCTGGCTGCCTCTGAGAACGTGACCCGGGAACTGGGACTGAGTGAAGTCATTCCGAAACTGTGTACGCTTGTGGTTGCTTCACCCTTTGACGCTGCTCTCCATGACGCATACGGCAGGGTTCACAATCTAAATGTATACAACGCCTACGGTTCGGATTTCATGAATCGCGATCTCGCATTCTATCTCACACCCGAGTTTGCGGGTGAGTACCTCGAACAGTATACACTCAGGACACCCAAGCCTCGGATGCCTCTTTATCATTTGGTTGGAGCGATGGATCCTCTGACAGATGCGGATGTGAAAGAGCGCATTGAGGACGGACTTCCCAACACACTTGCAGAATGGATTCAGAAGGACGGACTTACCCATCTCAAGATCAAACTCGATGGGAACAACCTTGATTGGGATGTTGAGCGGACACTTGGCATTGAACAAGTGTCCGCAGAAGTTCAGATGCAGCGCCAAATTGGTCAATGGTTCTACAGTGTGGACTTCAATGAGCGTTGTCCAGATGTGCAGTACCTTCTCGATTATTTGGAACGCATCCGAGAGAAAAGCAGATCGTGTTTCGACCGCATTCAGTACATTGAGCAGCCGACGAGCCGGTATCTCAAGGATCATAGAGACGTTAGGATGCACGAGGTCGCCAAGGTCAAACCCATCGTCATTGACGAAGCGCTGGTGGATTTCGAACACCTGTTGCTCTCAATGGAATTGGGATACAGTGGCGTGGCTTTGAAGACATGCAAGGGACAGTCGCAGGCGCTGCTCATGGCGGCGGCGGCCCTGAAGTACAATCTCTTTTTGTGCGTACAGGATCTGACCCTTGTGGGAGCGTCTTTCCTGCACTCCGCCGGACTTTGCGCCAGAATTCCCAACGTAGCTGCCATCGAAGGAAACGGACGCCAGTACTGCCCCAACGCCAACAAGGTTTGGGAACAACGCTGGGACTCGATCTTTCGAGTTACAGACGGAACGTTGGGGACTTCATGTCTGACGCTTCCAGGACTCGGTCACACAGAATGACACGGGTTGCTCTCCAACCGAAAGGGTCTTCCCTATGACACCCAAACAGCGAATGATGACAGCGATGAACAAAGGGCAGCCGGATCGCGTTCCGGCCGCTCCAGACATGTCCAACATGATTCCCTGTCGTCTGACAGGCAAACCATTCTGGGACATCTATCTTTACCAGAATCCCCCTCGATGGTTGGCATACATCAAAACTGTGAAGTATTTTGGAACGGACGGTTGGCTCGACAGCGTGCCGTTGGAGTTTCCGGACGAAGTCGAGACCAGGCAAAGACAGCCCCAATGGCGCGAAGCCATTGTTCATAGAACTGAGGACAGAATCTACACACGACATCATCTGAATGACGGTGCCAATCACGTATGGTCATCATTCTGCAACGTCTACTATCGGGCGGATTCGCCAACTCACGGAGTGCCCCTTGCCAAAGTTGGTTTGCCAGAAGCGCCTCCGAACTCGTGGGAGGAGGTCATCCCGAAGAACAGCTACTCGGGGTTGGAGGCATTTCAAACGGCGCGTCGTGAGATGGGTGATCTTGGCGTCGTTGGCGTACCGATTGGACTGCCGGGACTTGGGTTGGCTCCCGAATGCGTCTATGAGTACTATGATCATCCGGAACGAGTCATCGAACGTTGTCAAAGGCAGCATGACGCTACAGTTCAGAGAATACGTCGGTTGGTCACTTTGAAACCCGACTTTGTCCTGATAGGCATTTCGGGATTCATGATCAGCAACCCTGAACCGATATTCCGACAACTGGCATTGCCGACACTGCAGGCCATCACAGCAATCTGCAAGGATGTCGGAGTGATAAGCCAGATTCACTGCTGCGGTCCGGAGCGTGATCTGGTGCGTATCGCGGCCGAGGAGTCCGATCTCAACAGCATCAATCCTCTCGAGATACCCCCCATGGGAGACTGTGACCTGGCACAGATCAAGCGCGAGTACGGCAGCAGACTGAGCCTCATGGGGAATCTTCATACAACGGATGTCATGCTCCGAGGCACACCCAAGACCGTGAAAGAGGCCTCGCGCAAAGCCATTCAGGACGCAGCCGATGGCGGTGGCTTCATTCTCTCTACAGGCGACCAGTGTGGGCGTGACACGCCCGATGAGAATATACTTGCGATGATAGAGGCTGTTGTCGAGTTTGGGAACTACTAGCCGATCGGTTTTTCGGTAGCGCCGGGATCAGAGGATGTCAGACAAGCGGTTTCCCGTTCTCATAGTCCCTCGCAAGCAGGGATCTGTGTGAGCACTCTCTTTTCCAGTATTCCGAATATTCGGAATGCATGGTTTCTGTTGGGATGAAAGTTGCATCGGACACTGACGCCATTTCTGAGAAAAACTTGACTTATTAGCCCTTCTGGATTGAGAATCCCTCCGTTTTCTATTTCATTCTGGAGGCTCCGTTGATGAAGAGGTCTTTGTGGCTCACCCAGGTGAGTGCGTGTTGTGTTTGTCTCTTTTGTGTCATTCTGGCGATTCCTTGCTTTTCGATGGTCTATGTGGACACTAATGCAGGTCCCGGCGGTGATGGAAATAGTTGGTTGACAGCCTATCAGAGTATTCAGGCTGGTATCAGTGATGCAGATCTTGCTGACGAAGATGTGTGGGTGGCGCAAGGCACCTATCCTGAGGCGATCTCCATGGCTACAGGTGTTGCGGTATACGGTGGTTTTCAGTCCGGAGCCACTCTGTTTTCAGAACGCAATCCCAAAATGTACGTTGCAATTATAGACGGTGCAACGGCTGGAGACTACGGCTATCCTGCTGAGCATGTTGTCTTATTCTACAGTACGACGAATGCCGTTCTGGATGGATTTCTCGTCACGGGTGGGTATGCTTCATACTCGGGTGGTCCATGGGCGATCGGTGGGGTTGGTGGTGGGGTATACTGCCAGGAAGCCAATAGTTCCAACAGAATCACGAACTGCACCATCTCCGGGAATGTTGCTCTGAGCGCTGGTGGTGGAGTCGGATGCTATCGGGACGGCAACCCTACGATTGAAGACTGTCTCATCGCTGGCAACAGAGGTGGTGGTGTTGCCTGTTACCAGTCCTCTCCCAGTTTGACGAACTGCGTTCTGACGGGGAACCAGGCGTACCAAGGTGGCGGGCTCTTTTGTCAGCAAGGTGCAACGCCGTTGGTCACCAATTGTACTCTTGCAGGCAATATCTCCTCCGGCGGTTTCACACACGCTCCAGGAGGCGCTGGTGTTGACTCTGAATCGTCCTCTCCAGCGCTGTTCAACTGCATCCTTTCAGGCAATCAGGGCTATGGCATTCGACAGTCAAACTCACACCCGCCCATGACGATATCCAACTGTCTTTTTGATGCCAACTCCAGTGGCGACTACTACGACCAGGATATTGGCGCTGTTACGGGTGCCAACACCATCAACATGGAAGTTGACGGGGCGAGCAACAACCGAGAAGGAGATCCTTCGTTCTTGATGGGGGCATCTGGAACATGGAGTGCCTCCTCCGTCTTCGATGCCACAACTCAGAAGACGACACTCACGAATGCGAGCGCCTCCTATCTTCCTGGGGCTTTGGTCGGTAAGACACTTCAGTGTCTGGCGTCCTTCCCTTACGAGTCTGTTGTAGTGGCAAACACAGCGACGCAAGTCACTGTCAGTGGAAATCTCACCAACTACAACATCTCTGACGGAAGTCCCTACCTCTTCGTTGACCATCATCTGACGAATGGCTCTTCAGCACTCGATCGAGCCCAGTTGTCCACGATTCCATCTGATGACTTCGAAGGTGATGTTCGCCCCGGGACTGATGCGCTTGCCGATATTGGAGCAGATGAGGCGCCATCGGCATGGCAACCTCCTGTTGACACGAGCGATCCAGTCTCGCAAGTGGTGAACTTGGGCAAATACTCCGCACCCGCGATTTTTGGTGTTCCGTTCAATGCTTCAGATGCGGAATTAGGTGTGCAGTACGTCGAACTGTACTACCGCAAGGACGGGCAAGGTGCCTACGTCAAGTACGGCACAACCTTTACCAACAGTCCCATCTCTTTTGACAGCGGGACGACCGGTGGTGATGGGATTTATGAATTCTACACCGTTGCTACAGACAATTCGAGTAATTCGGAGTCTGCACCATCTGTTGCAGATGCCATGACACGAGTCTTTGGCAGCTTCTCAGGATCCAGAGTTTATGTGGACTGCAACGCCTCGGGCAGTGAAACCGGCCTGAGTTGGACTGATTCCTTCAAGACAATTGATGTGGCGGCATTTGTTGCCAACGCATTTGCTGTCGCCTCTGTCTGGGTTGCAGACGGTACCTATTCTGAATCTGTCACGCTGCTGAGCGGCGTCTCTCTTTACGGTGGGTTTGCCGGCACTGAGACTGATCTCTCACAGCGCAATGTCGTGTCAAATGAGACAACGATCGATGCTTCATTAGTAAACGGCGGATCGCCAGCGATGCATGCAGTTCTCATCAGGAACGTGACCCAGGCAAGGCTCGACGGCTTTCGGATAACGGGTGCAGGTGCTCTGGGCTCCGAGCCAGGTGGTGGTGTCCTGTGTATCAACGCGGATGACACCAATGCGGTTGCCAACTGTACGATCACCGCAAATCAATGTGGATCGGGAGCGGGCGTTTTCGCACAGCACAGTGCGCTGAGGTTCGAATCTTGTCTGATTTCTCAGAATAACAGTGCTGGTTATGGACCCGGTGCAGGAGTCTATCTCGACTATTGTGAAGCCGTTGTCCTTAACGAGTGCACAATTAGTGAAAACACTGGTAGCGATGGATCGGGGATTTTTGCCTACATGAGCAATGTGTCCATCGAAGACTGTGTCATCAGGGACAATGTTGCGACATCGTACTCGTCATTGGGTGGCGGGATTCATTTCCGTTACGGTGAATCGTTGTTGGTTACCAATACCCTGATCGAAGGGAACTTTGCTGGATGGTGCGGTGGTGGAGCGTATATCTATGAAGCGTCTCCCGTTTTCACCAATGTCATCTTCAATGCAAATGTCTCTCAATGGGGAGGCGCCGCGGTGTCTTCGTACTATGCCGAGCCTGAGTTTTTGAACTGCAATATCACCAACAACGTGGGAACCGCCTGCGGTGGTTTCTGGGCGTACTACGGTTCCAAACCGTCTTTCACAAACACGATCTTTCAGGGCAACAACAGATATGCGATCAATGCCTATGGACTATCGGCCGCTCCCCCGGTAACGAACTGCCTCTTCTACAACAACGCGGACGGTGACTATTTCATTGACGGATACTCACCGACGCCCTTCATCGGTGCCGCACAGATCAACGCTGCTGTTCCCGGAGCATCTGGGAATATTGACGGTGATGCGCAGTTCGTCAACTCTTCCGTTGGAGATTTCCGCCTCTCGAATCTGTCGCCCTGCGTGGACTCGGGAACAGATTTGGACGCTCCGCTTTTTGACTTTGCTGGCGATCTCAGACCTCATGACGTTCCAGGCAGGGGTGCTGACAGTACGGGTAAGGAGTTCGACATCGGCGCGTTTGAGAATCAGGATACCGGCGTTTACACGCCCACGAACACACCAACTCAAACAGCGACTCCGCTGCCAACTGGAGTGACCGGCGTTCATGTTTGGGAAGAGTACAGATAGTCCGCCCCTGATCCAAGGGGACTGACGATGGGAAAGTCTCGAACAGGGAAAAGCGAGATTAAACCCTCCGATTGTTGACATGAGAGACGGGTTTGTTACTATCGCCAATATGAAACGTCTATCGCTTCTTCAGCTCATGTTGGTGGTTCTCGTGTCTTTTCCGTCATTCTGTGTTGTCACGGAGGCTTCTGTGTCCGATTCTTCAGGTTTCGTAGATCACGGTATCCCAGTGAAAGTCAGCAGTACATTCAGCTCTGCAGTTGGAATGGATGCCAACGGAAAGGCTCATTTCTACCAGGCTCGTGGGCAGTCCCCTACACCTTTCTTTATACTGGACATCTGCCTTGACACGCATGAAACGGTTCAAGCCAATACACAGGTGCCTGGTGCCTGTTTCCCATGGGGCATGTGCGTTGCCAGCAATGGAAAGGTCTATGTCGGAACAGCCGATACAGGGCACCTCTTTGAGTATGATCCGCTGAGCAAACAGTTGGTTGATCTTGGCCGCCCTGGAGAGGAGTCTTACATCTGGACGCTGGCAGAGGGAACAGACAAGAAGATTTACGGTGGAACCTATGGCAGGTGCAAACTTGTCCGCTACGATCCTGCCACGGGTCAGTCCGATGATCTGGGGAGAATGGATCCAACAGAGCAGTACTTGCGAAGCGTCGTCGCTGATTCGGATGGCTATGTCTATGCTGGCATCGGATCCGCGCGAGCAGGACTGATCGCCTATCACATCGAGTCCGCTACGTGGAGCCAACTCATTCCCGAGGACCAACGAGTCCCTGGTTGGGGTGCTGTTCATATCGGGGAGGATGGACAATGTTATGCCACATCTCCGGCTGGCAATTTCCATCTGACGGGTGGCATAGCTATTCCAGTCGAGACTCCTGCCAAAAAGTCAGGATATCTCCTTCCGGACGGGAGATCTCTGTCCAAACACGATGCTGAAAAGAACTATGTTATCGTGAAATCCGCCACCGATTCACAGGAGATCCGAATTGACTATGAGATAGAGAATGCGGGAACTCGAATCTTTGTCGTGGACAAAGGTCCGGACGGAAAGGTATACGGAAGCAGTTTTCTACCCCTGCAACTGTTTGTTTATGATCCTGAGACAGGGCAGTCTCAGAATCTTGGGAAACCGACGGTCTCTGCTGGGGAAATATACTCATTCACGATTTTCAAGAATCAACTTGTGATGGCCGCCTATCCCGGCTGCTCGATGGCTGTTTACGATCCGACACAACCCTGGGCACTGGGCACAAATCCTCGAAGGACACCTGGGCTCTCGAAACTTGTCTATCGCCCCCATGAAATGTGTCTTTCTCCGGACGGCGAGCGTGTTCTCATCGGTGGGGTTCCCGACTACGGTCTCCTGGGAGGGGCGATCTCCATCTTCAATCCAGAGACGATGAAGATAGAAGCGGAGTATCGTAATATCATTCCAAACCAGAGCATTACAACACTTTGTTTGGATGGACAGGGAAGGGTTGTCGCAGGCAGCTGCACTCAGGGAGGCTCAGGGAGCCACACCACGGAAAAGGAAGCGCATCTCTTTCTCTGGGACTATGACAAAAGAGAGAAGGCCTTCGATGTCGTCCCTGTCACCGGCGAGGGAATCATTCGCGCCATCAGGCTCGGTCCCGATGGACTGCTCTATGGGTTGACTCACAACGGACATTTCTTCGTCTTTAACTCTGAGAGCCTTCAGATCGTCCACCTTGAGAAACTTCCCTATGGCAGGCCAACGTTCCATCCCATGGAACTTGCAGAAAGCGGCCTGTTCTATGTGACCTTCGGCAATGCTATTGTGGAGATCACCCCAGGAACTTTTCATCATCGGATTCTGGCTGATTTTCCCGAGGCCATTCATTCGGGTATCGCTCTGGTCAAAGGCAGAGTCTATTTCAGTTCACAGGATCATCTGCTCAGCTATCCCCTGCCATGAGGAAGAAATCCCAAACCTTTGTTCATTCGCTCAGTGCGATTTGGCACCGTTGGTCTGAGCATCCTTGGTTCGCCAAAGGGATGTTCCTTCTTCTCTTCCTTCTGGCGATTGCACTCCGACTCTATGGGATCAATTCTGAGGTTCTCTGGTTTGACGAGATCGCATCGGTGACCAAGGCAGGCCTGCCGACATTGTCAGAGGTCTCCCGAAAGGTACTTGCCACAGAGACCACGCCGCCTTTGTACTATCTCCTTTTGCATTTCTGGCTCAAGATCTCTGCAAGCACCGAATGGATCAGGCTTTCATCTACTCTCATGAGCCTTGCATGTCTTGCCACGACAGGACTCCTGGCTTACCGCATCAAAGGAACCGCGCTTGCGCTGCTCTCATGCTTCTTGATGGCGATATCGCAGTACCAGATTTACTATGCTCAAGAGGCGCGTGCGTACGCGGGTCTCATGCTGATTTGTGTCGTCGCAGCACTACTCTTGAGCAGGTGTTTTGACGAACCCTCTCGAAAGCGAAACTGGCTCTTCTATGCAATTGCCCTCACAGTCGGAATGCACTTCCATTATTGTTTCTACTTCACACTTCTCGGACACGCGGGCTACGCTGCCTGGAACCTGTCGTGCCGCCCCATTGCCCGAAGGCAGACTTGGAAGATGCTCTTGGTCATCGGTTTGTTGGCCGGAGTGAATCTGTTTTTCGCGGCAAGGATGTTTTCTCTCCAGCGGGGGGAAGGGCTGACGGACTGGATTCCCAGGATGAGTTGGGACAACTTTCTCGGAGTGCTTCGGTCTTTCAGTTGTGGGATTTCGGCCACACTTTCAAAACACCTTATCAACGCATGCGTCTTGATCGGTCTTTCGATGTGGACTTGGTTTTTCTGTTCCAAGACAGTTTCCGTCAAATGGAGAGGAAGACTTTTCTGGTTTGCGGTTTTTCCCATGGCCTTCATGATTGTGCTCTCGTTCTGGATTCCGGTGGTTTTCTATGGAACACGGTATCTTAGCATCTGTCAGC
Organism: Candidatus Omnitrophota bacterium; assembly: GCA_029558215.1. Classification (GTDB taxonomy): domain Bacteria; phylum Hinthialibacterota; class Hinthialibacteria; order JAKQFZ01; family JAKQFZ01; genus JAKQFZ01. The sequence continues at coordinate 1,477 of JAKQFZ010000588.1, read as the reverse complement.
CGTTTTTTGTGATTGCCCTGGCAGGTGGCTTTCTGGCGTTTCCCAAACGTTGGAACATTCTCTTGTTGTCGGTGCTCTCGGTCATCTGGCTGATGGCGGTTCAGAATGCAGTCAACACAACTCAGAAGCGGCGATATGATCTTGCTGCGGAGATCATTGCCGACCAGAAGCACGAGGGAGACTCTGTCCTCGTCATTCCAAACTACTCCTATGAGTGTCTCAATTACTTCAGGCCGGACATCGCTCCCGCATTGGACTTTCCGACGAGCGATCTTGCGGATCGTTTCGAGCACATCTTTGGTGCTGGACAACGGGTCTGGGTCGTCAGTATCACTCCGTCGGAAACAACACAAGAGCGGATGATGCAGCCATTTGCAGAACGCAATATGTCGGTTGATATGCCTCGCGGGCCCTATCTTAGAGTCTCCAGATACGTGGCAAAGTGAGAGAGCCGTTCAAAGCATCTCTCAGGATGCAGCTCGTATCACGAACCTGGCAACGCGAATCTCGCTGATTGCATCAGGATTGGCTTCTGGACAAATCCAAATATAGAAGGACTTTCCAGGTACAAACTCGCCGACGACAAACTCGTCCCAATCGCCTGACGCTTTTGATGCATCCCGAGTAACACTGAGAACCGCTCTATGAGAATCGTGATCCCAGATTCCAACCGTATACGCGGAGCCGTTGTCTGACTTCTTCACCGCCTTGACGTGAGCCACGAGTTGATACTTCCTCTCAGGGTCGAGTCTGCCCGAAGGCACCTCCGCCTGAATTGCCCATTCCCGGGTGTGACCAGTCAACCAGCCACACACGCCACCCTCAGCAGATCTGTCGGTGACAATGCGACTCAATTCTCCCTGCCGAAACAGTCGGAAAGAGTCTGGCTCGATCACCACAGACGATTCACGCTTCAGATCCGGCGACTTCGGTTCTGTGGAAAAACCCTCTGGCGTACTGCGGATGATCTGATATTTGCGCTCAGTGACCCATCCTCCCTTTTTCCGAAAGGCGTGAAAACCGGTTCTTTGGTTCACCTTCAGGACACTTCGCTTCTTGTCCAACTCAAACACAAGCGTCTTGACCGATGCGTCTGACTCACCCATGACTCCAATGGATGAAGTGGCATTCCAGAGGACCCATGCAGAACCGAACTGCGCCGTGGCGAATTCTCGAATCGGTTCATCGGACGAGAAGAGTGTTGAAATCTCAAAGGAGTGGGGCGACTGCGTTCCAGGCAAAACCAAGACCCACCTTCTGAAATCCTTGAGATCCCATTGAGTCATGGAACGAAGGATCGCCGGATCCGACCGAGAGGCACCGGTGTTGCTCAGCGTGGTCACCACCCGAAAGCCATTCTCCTGGGGAACGTAGAGCCGCTTCACCTTCAAGTCACCAGAAATCTGAGCCGTAAGGCACAATCCCGAATCATCCTCAGTGACCTCGTAGTCTTCAGTCGTGCCCCAGACCCCTGTCG
>JAKQFZ010000579.1 GCA_029558215.1 Candidatus Omnitrophota bacterium | reverse complement strand
AACAGATCAGATCATCTTCACAGGTGGTCGCGTAGACTCTGTTCTAAGCACTGCTCAAGAAGACGCCATTGTTGATAAAGTGTGGGATGAATCAGCGGGTGCTCACACTACCCCGGGATCTTTTGGATATAACCTTGATGTGCCTGTCTCAACAAGAGAGTCTGAATCTTCGGCGTCTTCGAGATACAATGATATTTCTGTGTTCATATCTGCTGCGCAGACTTCTTTAGATGAGATCCAAGCCCAGACCGACCAAATGGTATTCATCTCAGGAAGAATCGCCTCCAGCATCAGTTCTTCTCAAGAAGATGTGATTGTTGATAAAGTGTGGGACGAGCTCCTTGGTGGGCACACAATCCCTGGATCGGCTGCGACCTATCTTGCAGACGCGGGATCAGGTACCCCAGCAGGTGTTGCCTCTGCAGTGTGGGATGCGGCCGTTTCTTCGCATGCTCTTGCTGGAACCTTCGGTCTTTATATCGACGTCATCCGTCAGTATGCTCTTGATAACAATAACGAGCTAGCTAATGGATCTTACGGTCTTGCGGCGATCAAGTCTGCAATCGCACAAACCGGGCAAGATGTGATCAATGAGGCAAATGAAAACCAGGCCGCTATCGAGGCCATCATACCGGCTGTCAATGCAGCTCGTAATGCTGTGATTGCAGAAGTTGACCAGAATCAGTTAAAAATCGAGGCCATCCAAACACAAGCTGCTTTGGATAAAGCCCAGATCATCGGTGAGATCAACCAGAACGAAACTAAGATCGATGCTCTATCTTCACAGGTTGGTACGATTCAGAACAACACAACGACTCGGTTTATGGTACCAGAAGCAATCTACAGACCTGATGTTGGATCTAAGACCTACGAGTTTCATCTCCGTCTCTACGACACAGTCGGAAACCCAGAGGCTCCAGATTCAGCACCAACAATCCGCATAAGACGAATTGATACAGGTCTTGATGTTGTCTCCGGAGCTGCGATGACTCAGCTTGGAGCAAACATTGGTGCGTACTACTACCAGTTCACGATCACTTCAGGCACTGATCTTTATCAGATGCTTGTTGAGGCGACTGTTGTTGAAAACGGAATCACGCGCCTTGTCCCGGCTGTGACCGAAATCGTTGAATTCCAAAGTGACCTCGATGCGATCCAGACACAGCTTACAACCGTGCAAGGCCAGACAACCGACATTCAAGGCAAGGTCAACAACCCTGTCT
>JAKQFZ010000578.1 GCA_029558215.1 Candidatus Omnitrophota bacterium | reverse complement strand
ATCCTCGTTGCAAGACTGGCAAACTCTGGCGAGAGTTTTCTTGGAACGAGTCGCGCGTCCAACTCCCTATGGAACCTATTGGAGACATGTTCCACGGTTGTTTTTGAACGCATTGGGACATCCACCCGACGACGACTTGAGTTGCCTCTATGTCCCCAAGGGATGGAACCATGAGTCGCCATCTCTGGCCACCTACACGGCAAAAGAAACGTTCCAATATCATGCTGATCTGGGGATCGGTGTGATCTTCTATGACCAGATAGATTGCTTCGAGTTTGAGAAGCGAGTTGGGTACAAGGAGTGTCTCAAATTCGCGCCTACGTCCTATGACAAAGAGAGCCTCTTGGACTTGGATAGTGGAAAGCCCAGGCACCCACCCGAGAAACGATTTCCCGAGGAACCATCGACTCTAAAAAGCCTACGAAAACCATCACTGATTTGAATGACTTGGCCTTGAGCAAAGAGTAGCATTCCAGGTCCTTCGTGCCGAGGATGGTTTACAAACTGGTCCCGAATGGAGAGACTTGTTGCTCTCGCTTGTGCCAAGAAAAGTCTATGATATAGATCAATAAATGGGCAAGCGAAGAAGCATCCTTCAGCAAAGGAATCCAACTTGAAAGACACCGTTCGACCCCTTGATAGTCTTCGATCCTTTTGTGATCGAAATGGAGTGGGCCGAATTCAAGTAATTCGCTCGAATCCGCATCTGGGAAGAGAAGGCAGGGTATTCTTCACCGAAGACGGAGTTATGACTGCGTACTTGTATGAGGGCGAGTCATTGCTCGTCGAAACCAATCAGGTAACCCCAAAGAAAGGCTTCCAAGAAGCCGACTTTGATAGGTACCAATTTTCGAAAGATTGCTATTCATCTGGAGGAGTCACCGTGGGTGATGATCCGATGATGTGCAAGACGCTCTTCGAGAGAAACGGAAGTTATTTTGTAGAAGAAGACGACGGCGAGCATCACATTGATGCCAGCTTGCTACCTGGAATAGCATTCGTGCAAGATTGCTTTGAATTGGATGGATATCCAGACATGCCAAGTAAGTCTGGTGCGAACATATGGAATGGTGAGATGCCGCCATGCTTTCATGTCGAGACAAAGGAGATTGGAGGCAAGTCAGTTTTCGGGGTGAATTACGACCGTCCGATCACGGATATTGAGGAACGAGATCTTCCCGATGCACAAGAAAAGTCAGAACAAAGTTCTGGAAATTCTACAGGGAAATTGTTCGCATTGGGAGCTGTGCTCGTCGCTGGGATTGTGATCGGTCACTTCACTTCACCCGATTTTTGCACTAAAGATTCAAGCTCTCGTTGATCTTCATTCGAATGAGATGAACAGACCAACATATCGACGCTCCCGCCGCCCCGTTGAACAAGAAGCTCCAGAAGAAAGCGAAGAGCGTGTTCAGAGAAAGGTGCAAGTCCAGGAGAGATGGACCTGGCACCAAGGCGAGATCCGACCCCCAAGACTTGAGAAAAGGATCTAGAAGAAAGATCAAACCTCCCATCCAGAAGCCAAAGCACATGGGACAGTGGAATAGCTTCCCAAGCATCGTTTTGGTTTTCTTGGCATCGTCTTGGTAAAAGATCTTTTGGTTGCGGAACCATTGGAACAAGATGGAGGTGGTGACGATCGTTGTGATGCCATCAACCACAAAGAACCAACAGATGAATTTCATCAGTCTTCGACCTTTCTTTCCTTGAGCAAGCGCACGGAAACCTCTTCCTTCAGGGAGAGGAGGAGTGCGCCTTTCTTGTTGATACGGTCGTCTCTCTCGGTCAATACATGAACCTGATGACGACACGTACCGTTCGAGTCATGCTCGACATCCAGGCGGAAGCCGAGGCGTCTCTGCTCGACTAGCAGGCTCGTGTCACCGCCGCCTACAACGACGCCGCCTCCGTCGCCTTCCACGACCACGCCATCAAGGGCGCCGTCCAGCTCCACCACGCCGCCTACTACAGGCTGCGCTCCGACCACGGGCTCAAGTCCCAGTTCGTCTGCAACGTGATGCGCCTCGCCATGGGCTCTGTCGCTTCCGACCGCGAGCGCATCAAGAAGGGGAAGAAGGCTTCCTGCCCCTCGTCCAAGCTCCTCCCCATCCCCTTTGACGCCAACACCATGACCCTCCGTCCAGACCGGATGGAGGTCTCCCTGGTCACGATGGGCAAGCGCCTCAAGATCTCCGTCCAGAAGCACTTCTGGCTGGAGCGATACGACGGCTGGGCCTGCGATAGCGGCAAGCTCTCTCGTGACCGCAAGGGCCACTGGTGGCTCTCCCTCACCCTCACCAAGGAGATCGAAGAACCCAAGGTTTCCGAAAACGTCATCGGTTGTGATCGAGGCATCGTTGTTCCAGCAGCGCTCTCGAACGGAAAGGTGAGCGCCTCCCAACGAACTGGCGCTCCTCCAGTGGCTGTAAGCCCGTCGAATGCGACCGACGACAAAGACACCTGGGGCCCGAAGGTTGGTAGGGGATCCAGGGTGAGTCGAGTCGCGAAGGAACATGGTCGTAAGGCTATCTCCCCAAAGCCTCCGCCTTCAGGCTGAGGTTGTTTACGCCCAAAAGCTAAAGCCTCTGCACCGAGGAGTACAGAGGCTTTTTCAACAAAGGAACACCCCCAAGCGAAATGCGCAGGGGCTAGGAACCGTTGCAACAACAAGTGTCCTTGCTGTTGTATCGTTGGATCTTGGTCATAGTAAACTCCAGGTTGGTCAATGTCGGATCGACTTGGCCAAGATAGCATGAGTCTTGCCAATGCAATCAAAAAAACATAGGGTAATTTGGTGACATCAGATCCATATTCGTTGATCGAGTCCAAGCACGGATCCATGATTTCCGTCGCCAAACGGGTGAGCCAGGCTCAGAGCGAAGACGAGATCCTCGAAGCGATCTTGGAATTCTCCAAGATCTACCCAACCCCTTGGAAACGAGACCTGAACGCGATCTTGCAGGGGCTATCGTCTCAGTGCATTACAGGATCCGCAGATCCGAGATTGATCTCTGGACCACTCTCCATTGTTGAAGCCATCTTGGAGAACGTAAACACACCTATGGATGTAATTTTTTCCTACCCATTTGTCGAATATTTCCCAGAACACGTGTCTCACCATCCTCTGATCCCTCTCTGGGTTACATCTGGTTCGGAAAAAATCTTCAATTCAATTTGCGTTCCTTACACGCCTGGTCGGTTGATTGATCAGAACACGCTAAAAAAGTCCATTCATACCAACGATGGCATTGAGTGGGTGATCAAGAAATTTATCGAATTGGGGGCTCCAAGTGTCATTGAAGATTGCCCAAGGATTCATAAGAAAAATAAGCGATCTGTCGAATTTTCAGAGAAAGACTTTCTTTCTTGGCGAAAAGATATGCGACGTTTTTACGAAGAAATTCTCTCTGATTCTCCAGAATACTTGAGTTACATGAAGTCAAGTCATGACATTTTTTTTCATCCAGCTATTCCACTCGAACGATTTATGCGCCTTGGTCAACCAACAAAAAAAGAACATTATCAGCCTAGCATTCTTGTAAAAATGGAGGAAATTTTGAATCTCATGTCACTCCCGTATCGACCAGAAAATAGCTATGAAACTTTGGGTGAGGTTGCTCGTAAAGTAGATTTTTTCGTGAGCTTGCCACGCTGTTTGGCTCCAAAATAAGGCTACATCCTCTGGCTGTCATTCTGGAAAATGACTACGAATCAAGATATCAAGAGTGGATCAAAGAGTCAGATGGTCTACCAATTTTCTTGCGAAGTTTCAAGCGAGTTGATATATTTCATTGACCATGGCAGCTCGAAAAAAAGCTCAAGTCGCAACGGAGATGGATCTTTCTACAAAGTGGGTGAATGCAAAGAAAGACGAGGTTCGAGTTGAGATTCTCCGTGATACAAATCTTACCATGCAAGAATGCCTGAAAATGATTCTGGATGTCTATGATAACGTTGACACGGATCTTTCTCCACTTGTCAAAAACGCTGTTTTCGAGAACCCAAATATGCCAATTTGGCTTTCAACAACAGATAGCGACGGAACAAAATCGGCAATTTTCTCTCAATTGGCATTTATCATGTGTGCTACTCCACTCGCACTCTGGTATACTCAATATGCATTGAGCGATCCGAATATGTTGGAAAAACTCTTTGAGTTTCTTATTCAACAAGAGTTCAGATCAGCCAATCCAGAGTTCAAAGACATCTGGAATTTGTGCGGCGAAAGATTGTCCGGTTGGAAACCAAACGAGAAAAAGAACATTGCGATCAGAAAATTTCAATACATCGGAAAAGATCCATTCAGACATCTGAACGCACTGGATCAACTCAGGGGGGCTTGTCGATTCTGGGATGAATCTCAAGAATTTCTGGATCGAGTCGGAAATTTTCGATTCATCACCAAGAACATGATGAAGCCATTGATCATCCAAAACGATTGGAAGCCTTCCTTTTTCAATTTTGTTCCGATAACTCGGCGCTAATGACCGAGTAACGAGCAAGGCCCCCACGCCTCGCTCAACTCCCGTGAACATCCATTCCGTTTACGGAAGCAGATCGTCTTGGATCGTTTTGGTTGCCCCTCCCGCCAGCAGGGCACCATTCGCCTTGAACCAAAAGTTGGTGTTTCCATCCAGCCGACAGGAACTTGCTGGGCCGGTGAACGTGCCTGCAAAATTGCTGGTGACGATCCCGCTCGGTTGCGTGTCCACCGTTGCGCTGGTGATGGTGACCCCTGCCTCAATCTGGCACGACTCGATCCGCGAGTAGCGCCCCAGGTTGAGCAGCCCGCCGAATCGGCAACGCTCGGCCCACTGAAGAAGCCCCCCTGCACCTCCGAGCGTTGGAGGCGCGTGCAGGCTCGTGGCCAGGCGCGAATTGAAGATCCAGAGGTTGCAGCCTCCGATGGATGGCGCCACACCTTGCGTGCAATCCACGGATCGCCCCGTGGCGTTCAGGTCGTACACCTGAGCGTCAAGGATCAAGGTCTTGGTGGAACCGCCGCTCAGCACGTTATCCTGCACGATGACCTGCCCAGAGATCCGGGTGCTGCTCATGTAGCTGGCGTGAGTCGAAAGGCCCATCGCCGGGCCCTGGTACTGCCCGATCATGAGCGCGTGCTGCGTGCCGTTGACGTTGCCACCAGAGACAGCCCAAGTGATGTTTCGGGCAGGGGCAACCGGCGCGTCAGCCGATCCGGTGAAGGTGCCCAGACCCCAGGGCCCCAAACCCAGCAACGCGATTTGCTTGTTCGTTCCCTCAATGCTCAGGTCTTCGTCATAATCGCCAGGGGCGATCAAGATCCCCCACCACTCCCCATTCTGCGCAACCGCCACAACCGCATCAATCGCGGCCTGGATCGTGGTGTACGGGGCCGCAATCGATCCGTCCGAAGATCCGCCCGAGTAGGACGGATCGACATAACGGAGGAAGCGCAACGGGGTTATGGAAGAACTTGGACCAGGAGGACCAGGAGGACCAGCAGGACCAGCAGGACCAGGAGGCCCCGCAGGACCAGCAGGACCAGCAGGACCAGCAGGACCACGACAACAGCACGCATTCTGCAGCTTACACCTATTCGATATCGGCATTATAGAATGCATACTATCCATCCACTAATGGACACATTCAAATTTCGCATTTACGTGCCAATTTTGACAGTGCCAAAGGTCGGGGTCGAACCGACACGATTTTTGGTCAGCGGATTTTGAATCCGCTACCGCTACCAATTGGGCGACGTCTGCCAAAACAGCCCTCGTGGAATGTGGCCTGACGTGAGATCCTCGGGCATGGAATTCGTGGACGAGACCGGCGCCCGCTACCAGATCACCGAAGCCGTGGAGGCGTCGGCGCCTGCCAAGAAACCCGTGTGGCCTTGGGTGGTGGGAGGTCTCGCTGTCGCAGGAGGACTCGTGTGGATGGCGTCGAGCCCCCGGAAAGCCAATCCCGTGAGTCCCGAGCTGAAGGCATTGATCAAGAAGGCCAAGGATCCCAAGACCTCGTTCAAGCAACTCGGGAAGTTGCAAAAGCATTCCGAGGTCGAGGTGCGACGCGCGTTGCTCGACAACCCCAACCTCGTTCCCACCCAAGATGACGGAACGCTCGACACGAGCTTGTTGCAGCAATTGGCAAAGGAGTTTCCCGAGGAGGTGGCGGTGCATCCCGCCTTCGTTCTGCATGCCTTGGTCGAGCCCGACGACGAGATGAAGGGGGTGGTGGTCCACGTGGCGCAACGGACGAAGGAGGTGGGGCTGATCGAGACCCTGTTGCGCTCTTGGGGGCCTGACGATTGGTACGTGCGCGAAGCGGTGGCGAGGAACCCCACCACGCCCCCCGACGTCCTTCGATCCTTGGGCAACGAGGAAACCGAATCTAGGGTGTGGGTGCGCAAAGCGGTGGCAGAGAACCCGAGCACGCCCGAGGACCTCCTTCGATCCTTGGGCAACGAAGCGACCGAATCCATGGGGACCGTGCGCCAAGCGGTGGCGAGGAACCCGAACACGCCCGTCGACACCCTTCGATCCTTGGGCAACGAGGCCACCGAACCCCATTGGAGGGTGCGCCAAGCGGTGGCAAAGAACCCGAGCACGCCCGAGGACACCCTTCGCACCTTGGGCAACGAGGCCACCGAATCCGTGTGGGAAGTGCGCCAAGCGGTGGCGGAGAACCCGAACACGCCCCTGGATGTTCTTCGCCTCTTGGGTAACGAGGCCACTGAATCCGAGTGGAACGTGCGCGAAGCGGTGGCTCAGAACCCGAGCACGCCGCCCGACGTCCTTCGAGCGCTGGGCAACGAAGAAACCGAAGACGATTGGGTTGTGCGCCGATCAGCCCAAGAAGCGCTCGCGAAACGTAGCCTGTCGTGAGACGATAGGGGCATGGACTTCCTCGATGAAACCGGCACCCGCTACCAACTCACCGAAACAACAGACGAGATAGAAAATTCCAAAAAGAGTCGAGTTTGGTCGTGGGTTCTTGGAAGTCTCGTGCTCGTTGGAGGGGTGGCTTGGCTAGCAACAACGAGCCAGAGAAAATCGAATCCAGCAAGTTCAGAACTGGATGCCCTGATCAATCACATCAAAAACCCAGAGACGGATTGGTCTCGACTGAAGGAGTTGGATGGACATCCTGATGTAGAAGTACATCGAGCCATGTTGGAGAATCCAAACATCTGCCCTGTCCAAGAAAACGGAAGGCTCAACACGACTCTCTTGATGGAGTTGGCGAAAAAAATACCAGATGAAGTGGCCGAGCATCCAGTATTCATCCTTCATGCTTTGATTGAACCAGACAAAGACATGGATAGTGTCGTGGCCATGATCCTCAAAAGAACTTCAAACGTCGGCTTGATTGATCGACTATGGAGCAATTGGAACCATTCCTTTTCGGTTCGTGAATCCGTAGCTGGAAATCAAAAAACCCCCGTTGAAATACTGGAGGTGCTTGGAAATGAGAAAACCGAGACAGATCTTGATGTAAGGATAGCTGTAGCTGAGAATCCAAGTACGCCCGAAAAAGTTCTTCGAGTCTTGGGCAATCAATCCACCGAATCTGAGCCAGAAGTGCGAAGAATCGTGGCTCGTAGAGATACGACGCCCAAAGATGTCTTGGTCATTCTTGGTGGAGATGACACAGAGACCGACTTTTCTGTAAAACTATTCGTTGCATCCAATCCAAACACACCCGAAAACATTCTTTGGCAATTGAGTGCCAAACCAGATTCCGATTGGAGATATCGAAACGCTGTCCTGTCCAATCCCAATACACCTCGCAATCTACTTATGCTCTTGGATGCTGGTGTGTAACTTGGATACGGCGTTCATCGCCTAGGTAGTATTTCCAAGATCTCTCATGTTCTCTGATTATTCTACATGGAACGTGGATCACCCGTTTCTACGTATTGTTTCGACATTGATTTTGGTGTTGCAACTAGCATGTCGAAGAGCTTTGATAGTCACATGAGTTGTTCACTCCACCTCCGGTCCTTGGGAATCCCAGGAAACATTGCAGCTTCAATTGAGCGTGCCATCTGCTGCTGCATCAACAGACAATTGTCCCGAATCACGGTTCTCTCGCAGCCACTCTCCGTCGACACAACCACGGACCTCGCTGCCCTCGGAACGGCTGGGTTTTTGACGGGTCAACAAGTGTACGTGCGATCCGTCGATGCCTTCTTCTACTTCGTCGACTTTGGTGCTGGGCCAGCTCCCGTGGCTGATGGCATCACGGTAACCACCACGACTCGCGGCGGAAATACGCGCTTCCTCCGCGTCCTCTGACCCCAAGGAAACTTTCCCATGCCATCTCCTCGATACACTCAGCAGACAACTTGGTACATCGACCCGCAGAATTCTTCGGGTTTGGCAAATGACAACAACAGTGGACTCACCAACCTGCTCCCACTGCTGACGCTCAAAGAATACCACCGCAGGGTTGGGAACACCGTGCTCGTGGATGCTGGCGTTGCCTATCGCATTCACATGTTGTCGAACGGGAACGAAGACGACCCTCTTGATCTCGAAGTCATCCTCGCCGACGACACCGCTTTCTTGGAAGTTTCTGGTGAGGTGGAAGCAGGCACGGAAACGACTGTCGCCAACTTCAATGCGGCTGATTCTGCCACCAACACTCTTCCAGATGTGGAAATGACGGCCAACATTTTCGCCGCTGCAGACGAGAATACGCGCCTCGTGTACTACCCAGATTCTGCCGGCTGGAGTCCTGTTGCTGTGGATGGCACGGATCCAGCTCGTCTCTTGATGTCATCCATTCTGACGGCCAATACCGTGGGTACCGTCGCGCAAGGAGACACCATTCGTCGCGTGCTCCCCAAGAACATCTGGATCGCGAAATTGGTTCGACTCGGGCAGTCCGCACTCGCAACGCGGCAAAATGTTCGAGCCGTTGGGTTCAACATCCAGAACCAGACCAAAATCCAGAACGCTATGCTGCTGGGATGCCTTCTCAACGGCTCGGAAGGACTGCTCTCAACGGATTTGCGTGGGTGCAAGTCCGCCTGCGCAGCTCGAACAGATTCCCAGGGGGGTTGTCGCTGGATTGGTTGTTTCTTGGATGGACGTGAGCAAGTCACCCAACTTGGTCCATCCGACGAAATTTCCGCCACCGCGCTGTCGCTTCTTCGTGGAGATGTGTTGGCTGCACCTGGCGCTGAAACCGTTCTTCGAGGCGCCATGTCGGATGGATGCACACTGACGTGTGGTCGAGCTGGTGCGATCTTCTTCTCCAACCCTTTGGCCTTGTTTGGAGTCGAAATCATCTTGGCCCTTCTCGATGGAGCGATCGCCAGACGTTCCACGCTGAACTGGGACAACTCCGGCAGTGGGACTCCTGTCGTTTCTTGGCCTAACGCGATTGGCAACGTCTACAACGCAACGTCGCTTGTTCCGCCTGGCCCAGCCGCAAATCCAGCCACCGAAGATTGGGCTGGATACGGTGTCGCGAACTGGATCGATCAGCTCAGTGGAGCGCGACTGAACGCAGGGTTATCGTTGACCGAATCCAACGAGAAGAGCATACTCTCCCTGAGTCCGAGTTAGCACATGGTGGGGCCGCATGGTGCGGCCTCAACTTTTTTGTGCAGCACGCTTCGCGCTTTGTTCAATCTCGTACGCCTTGGCATAGATACTCGCCAACGTCATCTTCGGGATCAAAGGAGCTTGAACCTCGGGAGCTATCTCCGACAAGATTCGACGAAGACAGCCAGAAGCGTCATCAGCGCTCAGCGAGTCGACGACAACATGTTTGAACATGCGGCCATCTCGCGTGATCGCTGAGTCCATGTCCTTTGGTGTTGTGTTCGTCGTGACCACGATCCGAACGTTCAAAAGATTCGCGTAGATGCCATCCGATGCATCCAGCAAAGAGGACACCAGACTCATGTTATCGGTGCCACGCTTGAGCAAGAGCAAGTCTCCATCCTCAATCACAAACACCATCGGCTTTTTGCTCGCTTCCGAGAACGCAAGAAGCGTAGGCATGAACTCTGGAGACAGAACTTGGTCGACCATCTTCGATGGCAAGAAGAGGAACCGAAGTCCCTTCTCAAGGAGAAGAGCCCGCAGCAAATGTGTCTTTCCCGTGCCCTTCTCGCCAGAGATGATCACCAAACGTCCGCGAGGCTTGGCTAGCAAGAAATTTTTCCGTATCAATTCCAGATCGCTCAAGACAGCAGGGGAGTAATTCTCCTTCACCAAAGAGACGCCGCAGTACCCTACCGTATTTATGATCAATCCATGTCGACCACGAATAATCGCGTGCACGCGTCCACGAGCACCATTTTTTTTCTTTCGAAACTTCTTTCGAAGTTCTTTCATGGCTTTTTGAACCACGGGGCTACGCGAGCAGCACTGCAAGGAGACTCGCTTGGACTTCGACCATGAAATGGCGAAGTACGTGTCCGCATCAGCAGCGACGATGGACGACAACTCAGCACCAAAAAAATTGCGTGCCACAACCTTCACACCCAGGTTTGAAAGATGTTCTTTGAAGAGTTCTTCCAAGTTACTTACCCCGTCAATACGCCCATCCAATCGAATGTAACTTGGCACCTCGCAGTCATGGCGGATAGCTTGGAGCATCATGTACTTTCCCACACGGGAAGCCATTTCTTCTTCCGCGCTAAACTGGATTTCCTCATCGTACCATGCATGGTGTTCGGCCATTTTTCCCTCAATCCAAGGTTGATTCTATTGGGCTAAAATGTCCTCGAACCATTGAAACATAGTTCGAGGACATTCCTCTAGCCTCGTAGCTGCTTTATTTTCAATAAATGTCCCCAGACTAACGTCCAAAGATTTATTGATCTCAGATCAATCCTCGTCGTCGTCCTCGTCGTCCTCGTCGCTGTCTTCTTCGTCGTCCTCGTCGCTGTCTTCGTCCTCGTCGCTGTCTTCTTCGTCGTCCTCGTCGCTGTCTTCGTCCTCGTCGCTGTCTTCTTCGTCGTCCTCGTCGCTGTC
>JAKQFZ010000564.1 GCA_029558215.1 Candidatus Omnitrophota bacterium | reverse complement strand
CATCTGGAAAGGTTCGACCACATCGGCTGTCTCTAGAACAACGGGAGGCTCCTCTGTAGGTTCAGGATCCTGCAAATCCCAGTGAAAGACGCCAACAGTCTGTTCAAGGCGTTTCTTGACCTCTTCTGCTTTATCTGACCGCAACCAGCCGATCAGAAATGCAGTTCGGTCTGTTTCGAGGAGATTCCCTTCAGCCATCTTCTTGGCCTGCACAGATGCGAGATGATCCCGATACACCATCAATCGTGGACGCTCAGGAACCTTGCTTCGGATGCGTTCATTCAACTCTTTGATCCGGACATCGATCTCCTGAACCTCTTGCGAGATCCGGTCCAACTGTTTCTTGGGAGGCAGTGAACTTTGGGGGAGACTGAGTTCCTCCAACTCACGTTCCTCCATCCATTTTCGAAAAGAATCGTGAATAGTCCTTGCATAGATGAAAAGGACAAACACGTCCTTTTCCGATTCGGAACAAATCACATAGTCTGAGATCTCCGGGAGCGACAGGTTGGATGAGATCTCGTTCCACGATTTCCTGGGAATCGCGCAGAAGGACGCTGAGACATGTTCAAACTGATGGAGAGCTTGAACACCTATCGGAAGACTCGTCCACGGTTCCAGAATTGCTCTTGTCTTGTAGAGGTCGTCCTGTTCCGAGTTCATCTGCCTCAATTGGTTCTCTGCGTCGCCCAACTCGGTGAGGATCGCTTCGACGTTGTAACTGCTGACGAGTTCTTCAAGTTCACGGCTTGTCACCGCAATTCTCTGCGTGAAGAGTGAATCCAAGCCTTTGAGCGGTTCCTGATATTCACCGAGAAGGGTAATGCAGTGCTCTAGTTCTGAAAGTCTGTCCTGCACCTCGCCAATTCCCGAAGGTTTCCGAAAGCGTGCTTGAATGCTTTGCTGGTCTTCAGGGCTCGGAACACCGACTATTTGAACGGACGCACTGGACTGCAGCACAGCCATCGCCTCGTCCAAAGCGTTCTGGTGGACGATCAACGAGAGTTTTTGGAAAGGCTTAATCGCCATTCTACCTCTCCGAAAGGCGTCGAAGCGCCAAGTCAACGGATGCGTCAAAGCGACTCTGCGCCTGCTGCTGGATTGTCTGACATTGGGAATCGGTTTGCTTGAGTAGCTGATCCCGCTCTGACTCGGCTTGTGTGCGGGCTTGTGCGATCAGCTCCTTGACTTCCAAGCGAGCTTTCTCCACTGCTTCTTTTCGTTTGGATTCTATGTCCTTTGCGGCCTGCTTGCGTGAATCATCAGCGGACTTGCGCGCCTGTTCGACCATTTCCCGTGCCATGCTCTCCGCTTTCTGTATCTCTTTCAAAGATAAAACATCCAAGGGAGTCACCTCTATCGGGTAGAGTCTCTAGTGCTTTTTCCCATTCACGTTGCCAAAGACATACGAATCATCACATTTCGAGCAGGATTTGTCAAGAGATAAGAGTCGTTGTTATTCGAAGAGAACGCCTGCAATAGGCCTCTTTTGACTGTGGCAGGGATGCGCTACTTCGGTTTCCGAACTCCCGCTTTCTCCAGTGCTCTAATCTTCAGATATGCCACCACGGCGAGGAGTATGAAACCTCCCAGCACTATCTTCTTGAGTCCAGAGGAACCCGACTGTTTTGTTTTTGCCGACTCTGGGCTGAACACTCGATCCGGATGAGGAACATCAATTGTGCTTTGGTCAGCCTTTGGAATTGATATCGTGTCTGACTGGTCGAACTCTCGCTGGGAGAGTTTGGTGGTGGCGGACGGTCCCGCCTGACGATCCAGGCTCCCCTTGTCGTAGTATTCCACCACTACATCTGAGTCTTCCTCGGATTGCGCGGTGCCCATCTGGTGCTGGCGGGTCGCCTGTTCCTTGTACTGTTGTTGGGCTCTGCGTCTGGCTTCAGGGATTCCGTCTTCTGAGGTCGATCCTGACGTGTCTTCCATTCGCGGAGCAAACGCTCTGACTGGAAGCATTATCAGAACAAGGATAGGGATCAGCCAAACCGAAATACGCATCCCACGGTGCAACATTGTTTCCATTCTCCCGTCTTTTGATCATTCTCCAAACATGGCTTCCAAGTCGCCTTCATTGTGCTCAAAGGTGCCATAGAGCCACGCGATCTGCGCCATTCGAGCTGCCTTGGGTAGATCAATGTCTATGTATTCTTCGCCATCCTCGCGGGCACGATAGTCATAGTTCAAGTCAAAGGAAGTATTGTAGATGATCGCTTCATCTCTCATGATCACCGATCCGTTGATCGTGGCATTGGTCATCCGGCCTGCAAAGAGGTGATTGGTGTAGAACAGGCCATTAAGTGTCCTGATCTGTTGCGTACGAACCTGCGCCCTGAAGAAGGCATTGCTGAAAGACGACTCATAGTAACGTCGGGTCGTCCCGTCCACCTTGACTCCGTCTGCAGCTGTATAGTTTCCATGGAACCAGGTTCCATCTTCATCAATATAGGGAGCGGTGAAATCAGGTTTGATGTACTTGCCCACATTGCTGTTCCAGTCGGATGTAGTGTAGTCGCCAAGGACGATGCTGCCTCGCGATGCCACTCCAAGAAAATCGGCGTTCTTGTTGGCTTCTGCCACCGTTTCGGGTGGGGTTCCATCCTTTGGCCAGGTGGGGGGAGTTTCGTAAGTGATGTCATCAACAATATGCACATTTCTTCCAGAGTAGATTGTTCCCTGGCCTCGAATGACCCCTCCAAGGACAACGTCGCCAGTGATGACCACTGGCCCATTGATCTCGATTGGATTTGCTGCCGTACCGTAGATAACAAGATTGCCATTGTGAACCCCATTGACTGTTGGCCCTCCCCCACCAACGCGGAGTGTTGAGTTGCGACTCTGGGCGAGTTGCTCGTAATAGGAAGTGTCCTTCAGATAGGGCATTTCGAGGATTTCCTCTCCCTCAAACCACTCACTCTCGCCATCATATCCGAACTTGTAGCCGTCCAGGGTTGTCGGTCTCACTCGATTTCCGTAGTGAGTTCGATACCAGTCCAGAGTCTTTTGCCTCGTGTCTCCCTCGATGTGGCCATCTGCGCCAATTTCGTTGTTGACACTGGCATAGACGTCGCCGTTGATCGTTGGATTCTTGAGGTTGAAATTGCCATTGGAGCGAATGTCGCCATTGGTTGTGATTCCGGCTCCCCACATCCAGCCAAAATTATTCGCGAAATACGCATAGTCAAAGACTCGGGAGCGTCCCAAGCCATAGAGAACCGCCCGAACGACGGCACGTTCATGGGATCCCACCTGTCCCTTACTCTCGATAATCGCCACTCGCTCTCCGGCAACCCTTGTGGAGTAGACTCGACGAACCGTGGCCGTGTATGTTCCGCGTGAATCGCCGATACTGCCGTTGTACTCAAAGAGATCAACATCCTCCAAATGCGTGTCGAGCCATTGAGTCCTGTGCGCCGGATTGGATTCCCGATATCCGATCCAGTATTTCTCCGCCAGAACATTCAGACCAGCCTCGGCAAGGTACATGGCCTCTGTCATCTCCTGCTGCGATCGCACCTGCTGCAAGTCCGTCCTGGAGACATTCAATACCGCTGCAACGTAAATCGCAGCCAACAGTGCCAGGATCAGCACAACGGGCAGTACGATGCCTTTTGAGTCTCTGCTTGTTCGTGCCATAGCCATCACTCCCCTTCAAGAATCGAAAAGCCCTTGTTCATTCCCGCGCCATCCTTTCAACGTGGAATGTTTCGGGCGGCCAGAGAAACATTCAGCGTCTTTGTCTTGGGCGACCGCTTAGGGCCGGCCGCAAAAGTGATCTGTGCCCGCAGGACGTTCCCCGCAACACTCATCTGACAATTCTCAATCCCTTGGGCGACAATCTCATAATTTCCTTGAAACTCACGATCCGGCATGTAGAAGAGCGCCTTCTGTGCCGAGTCGAAATAGATGACCCCGGTCGTGTCATCTGTTATGTCCAGGTTAGTGGGAGGAGCGTTGTCATCCCGCCAGACCAAGACCATGTTCGTGCCATCCTCGCTGTTTTCCAATCGCGTTGCAGGGTACACATAACGCCCCAATTGGTTGATACAATTCTGAGCGTCTTGGCGGTTAAAAATCTCTCCTGCCACGCTCGCGGTATTCCATTGAATCAGGCCGAAAAAACTGACCGACATGCCTGCCACCAGAAGCATGATGGACATACCAATGAGAATCTCTATGAGTGTGAAACCACTTTGGGCTTTCCTTCTGTATTCTGGTGCTTTCTCCATAGAGGACATGATCGGTCACCTCCCTACTCCGGTTCAGCAGGGATCGTCTGGACATGTGGGCTGACATAAGTGTGCATGCGGAATGACATGGAACCAATGTCTGCTGGAATCTTCTGGTGCCACCAGGTGTTAATAACGATCTGTTTGTAGTCAACATCGGGGTCCTTAAGCGGATCACTGTACAACCCCGAGAAACCTGGATCATCCACATCGGTGACGATTGTCTGAATGTAGAGGTCTCCACCCGGGACTTCCCCATCATAAACCTGCAACGTGACGCCTTGCGGCAAATTGCGATAGTCCGTCTGGAGCAGTTCTTCCATTCTCCTCTGGGCGAGGTTCATCGCCCGCTGACGGTTCTGTTGCATGCTCCCCATCGCTGAGGACAGCCCCAAGGTGCGCAGACAAGCCACCACGAGCACTCCCAAAATGAGCATGCCGACAAGAACTTCGAGGAGGGAGAGCCCGCACTTTGACCCGCGTTCTTTGCTCATGATGGCCACCTCCTTCAGAATTCATCTTTGACGTAGTCGTCATAATGGATATCAACTTCTGTGCCACTTGTGGTGGTATTCATTAACTGAAACACTATGAATTACTTAGGCAAGAAGAGGGGCAGGATACACCCACAGCAACCTGTCACATGTTACAATGTGCCAGTGTTACAGAAGTGTCACATAGAGTCACCCAGATGACGAATTCTCTATTCCCATCTCATCGAGTTTCCTGTACAGGGTCTGGCGACTAATCCCGAGCAGGCAAGCTGCCTTTGCCTTATTCCAGCCTGCCTTCTGCAGGTTCATCTATCTATCGCTTCCCTCTTGTGAGTAGTTTCTCTTCCTGCCCTGCACCGCATATTCCGCCAATGGGATTCCCGGCGCGTCTAGTTGAATCTTGACTCTGGCACGCGCTTCGGTATTATGCAGCGAAACTGAGCCTTTGGTTAGCTGGAGAGCAAGATGGAAAACACAGCCTTGATGTATTCGACCGTATCGGAATTGACCCTGTTGTCGCGAGGCAAGGTCCGCGACGTATACGATCTGGGAGATACGTTGCTAATCGTCGCCACGGACCGGATATCCTGTTTCGATGTGGTCCTGCCTACGCCGATTCCCGGCAAAGGCCGTGTGCTGACGCAGCTTTCACGTTTCTGGTTCGATACGCTGACAGGCATCGTTCCACATCATTATCTTGGCACCGACGCCTCGTGCTACGCGCGGGACGAAAGCGCCAGAGCGCAGTTGCAGGACCGTTCAATGGTCGTTCGCAAGGCGAAGCCTCTGCCTGTCGAGGCCATCGTGCGGGGATATCTCAGTGGGTCCGCTTGGAAAGAGTACGCGAAAACAGGTGCCGTGCGCGGTCTGAAGCTGCCATCCGGCCTCAGGGAATCTGACGCCCTGCCGGAGCCGTTCTTTACACCTTCAACCAAGGCGGAACAGGGGCTGCATGACGAGAACATCACCTTCGATGAGACATGCGGGATTCTCGGCGATGAAGTTGCCCGGCAGGTTCGTGATGTGAGTCTTCAACTCTACAAGACCGCCGCGGAACTGGCGCGCAAGCGAGGCATCATCATCGCTGATACCAAGTTCGAGTTCGGCTTGGCCGGAGATCGGCTGATGCTAATTGACGAGGTGCTGACCCCCGATTCGTCGCGGTTCTGGCCGGTCGACGGCTATGCGCCTGGCGGGCCTCAACCAAGTTTTGACAAACAGTACGTCAGAGACTGGCTCGAAAGCATGAACTGGGGCAAGACTCCGCCTGCGCCGGCGCTGCCGGCGGACGTGGTCGAAAGAACGTCTCAGAAGTACCAAGAGGCCCTTCGCCGGTTGACGGGGGCATAAGGAAAGTGAACAGGAAAGGCCTTTCAGCAGGCCAAAGACAAGCGCGAATTGCGCCCTTGAGGAGGAAAGTTCATGGACTACAAAATATCTAAGCATGCAGCATCCCTCTCTCCATCGCTTACCCTGGCCATTGACGCCAAGGCAAAGCAGATGAAAGCGGAAGGGCAGGACGTGGTTGGTTTTGGGGCGGGCGAGCCGGATTTCGATACCCCGCAGCATATCAAGGATGCGGCGGCTACTGCGTTGGCCTCGGGTTTCACGAAATACACGCCGAGCAGCGGCATTCCGGAACTGAGGCAGGCCATTGTTGAAAAGTTCAAGAACGAAAATGGTCTCACCTACAAACCGAGTCAGATTATCGTGTCCTGCGGGGGAAAGCACTCCTGCTTC
>JAKQFZ010000562.1 GCA_029558215.1 Candidatus Omnitrophota bacterium | reverse complement strand
TCTCGGAGTTCATCATCCAGTAGTGGGGCAATGAAGCGGAAAGGGAAACGGAAAGTGAAGGGGGGGGAAGCAACTTGGCGCTGTCTCAGAAAGACATAGAAGAACTGATCAACTCAGTCATAAAGAAGAGCGACTCGGAGGCAAAACCGCAAGTCGCGAAGCCCAGGTTGCGCGTGTACGACTTCCGGAGGCCGGACAAGTTCACCAAAGACCAGCTTCGTGGAGTCCAGCTTCTGTTCGACAACTTCTCAAGACAGCTGACGTCGTATTTCTCGGGTCTCTTCAGGATGGCGATCCATGCCAACGTGAACTCCATCGATCAGGTGACTTACCAGGAGTTCGCCAAGGGACTATCCAGTCCTTGCTGCGTTGGCATAGTGAATTGGGGCAAACTGCCCTCCAATATGCTCGTCAACGTCTCGCTGAAGGTTGCTTTGCCGATGTTGGACAGGCAGTGCGGGGGCGGCGGAAACCCGCCTGGGGTCTCAAGAACACTCACAGAGATAGAGATGGCGATGACGCGGCGGACGGTCCAGAACATGGTGGACCTCCTTCGGATGAGCCTGCGTGAGTTCCACGTCCGGGATGATGAAATAACAGTCAACACCCTGGAAGTCAACCCGTTGTTCATCCAGCAGGCCCTGCCGCCCAGCGACATGGTCCTGTCAGCAAGCGTATCGCTGAAGTTCGGAGCACAAACCGGCACTGTGGAGTTCTGCATGCCGTACACGCTCCTTGAACCGGTGCTTCCTGCGTTGTCTGCGAACCGCTGGCTCTCTCGGGGGGACGAAACCCAAAGCGACGGGCAGTCAAAAGCAGCGCTCTCCGGAGCGATAGACGAGATCGAGGTCCCGTTGTCGTGCAGGCTCGGAGGGACTAGGCTCCCCGTGAAGGACGTGCTGTCTTTGGAGAAGGGCGACGTTCTGGAATTGAATGTCGCCAAGAACAGCCCCGCCATGCTGTATGTCTTCGGAAGACCGAAGTTCAGTGTGAAGGTGGGGACTGTCG
>JAKQFZ010000541.1 GCA_029558215.1 Candidatus Omnitrophota bacterium | reverse complement strand
GCTCGATGGCTTCTTTTTCTTGAGCTAGGACTTCGGGCCGGTTGGTGGACTCATGAAATCGCTTGGCCCATTCGTGTTGATCGTAACCCCAGAATTTGCCGTCTCCGAACTCTGGAGAGGGTTGGAACTGACCCTCAAACTCCTTCCAGAGTTTGAGGATATCGGCGTCATCGGGACCGTCGAGGAGGAATTGCCGACTTTCGGCGAACTCATCCAGTTTGATGAGGTAGATCATTCTGGCGCTGCTTTCACGAGCACTTTTTGTTCGTCGGTCAGCTTAAGGCACTTGTCGATGGCGTAGATACAGGTATAACGGTCGCCGCTGCCGTTATCGACATAGACCCAGACGTACCTCTTCATCCACTTTTGGGCTTGTGGGGTGACGAGTTCGTCGGCGTATTGGAGTGGGTATTCGGAATCGAAGTCCACTTCTTCCGGGGCATCGCCGCCATCATGCCAGACTGATCCACCGTCGATGAACCAGAACTCATCCGTGCGAAGTTCTGGCGGTCCATGCCCGGTGAGACCACCGAAGTATTTCGCAATGAATGCTGTTGCCTCTTCGCTCAGGCGAACGGCCTCGTCGATGTCCTTGATTCCCGCCATCAGTAGAGTTCCTGTTTGATGAGGAGTGGGGCGGCATCTTCCCGTGTGAGGATGTAGCCTTCTCGGAGCATGGAATCGACAAGGAGCGTGTGCGTGTTGGAGAAGTCGATGCCATTTTCAAGAAGCCACATTTCGGACTTCAGGACATAGTCGATGAACAACCAGTTGCCGGTGAGTTTTGACTCTTGCGGATCGAAGAAGAGGTAGTCCTCGTCCCGCTGGAAGATTCCAACATACCTCTGATCGCCTCGGTAGCCGAGTCTGTAAAGGAAAGAGTCAGGAATCTCAAAGGGCCAGTCCTTCATGGCCTAGCATCCTAAGTAAGAGGATCGTCGCCGCCATAGTGGCGGCGACGAAGAAGGCAAGGGCTTCTGTTGGTCGGCGGTCTCATCGGGTCTTCTTGGTTGACTTCTTGACGGCCTTGGGGGCAGGCGGGCTGATCTGGTCCTGCCAGAATGATTCGAGATCGCTCCACTCGACTTTCTTGGAGCGGATGAAGCCGTGACGCTTCGCTTGCTTCTTGTTCAGGTCGAGTGCGACTTGACCTTCGGAGTAGCTCCCGTAGAGATCGACGAGAATACAGCCGAGAGATGCCAGCCGGTTGCGATCTGTTCGCTCCCGCCAATCTGGCATCTTGTCGTCAAGCAGGTTGGCTCCCCGCTGAACTCGCCGCTTGGCTTTCTTCTGGACTTTCGTCATGCTTGCTCCTCTATCTGCTTGTGACGGATCAAAGCAACTGTTGCTCTGCATCCCAGTCTGTTGGTTCGGGCGGAAGAGGATGCCTTTCATGGGTTTACTCTTCTTTGCCATACTTCGCCTCGTACATGGAATTCTCCCGAATTTTTGGACTGAAACGTGAGGTGATTGTACGACCTGAAATTTGGATTGTAAAGCCAAAATAGGTTACTTTTTTTGAAGCCGCAATTTATTGGGCATCTGGGGTAAATAGTTGTGGAGGTGCCCATGAAGAAGTTGCTTGGGTTTCTGTTGTGTTGTGCAGCAATAATTGGAATGGCTGGGTGCGAGATATTCAACCCTATCGGGCCGATTATCTCCATTGGACTTTCATGGCTAGATGGTGAAGCCAGCAAGTATTACCACTGTGATCAGAACGTGATCAACCTCGCTGTTCACAATGCTCTTTCAGAATTGCAGTTTCCGATTCGGGAAGAGTGGGTTGACGGCGACACCATTCACATCAAGGCAGATGGTGCGGATCGATTCCACATCAAAATTGAACACATCAAGGATCAGATCACCAATCTACGGATTCGTGTGAACATCATGGGGGATAAGCCCTATGCCGAGTTGGTTTTTCGCAATGTGGACAGACAGCCCGGAGTCAAAGACTTTTACAGCGTTCAGGAACTAAAGCAGGTGTTGCATGAAAGATGAGTTTGATCTGTTGATTGAAAATCGGTTGTACAATGAATTTTTGGGTTTTGGCGGCAAGACACAACAACCGCAACAAGCCTCGATGGACCCACGTCTTGCTCAATATCTCGACAGCCAAGCTGTTCCTCGAAAAGAGGTGATGCAGATGATGCAACAGAGTCTTGGCCGAATCGGCAAGATTCTCCAGCAAGGCGAACAGACTATTCGCACATCGATCAAGCAGATGGCCGCTCGGAACAACTTCAGCACGTCTCAGAAGGGTTATCCTGCAAGGCCGCAGCCATCAGCG
>JAKQFZ010000536.1 GCA_029558215.1 Candidatus Omnitrophota bacterium | reverse complement strand
GATCCGTCCAGCCCCCCTTTCCAGAGGATTTCCGAAGGTTCTCCCACCATCGCGGGAAATGGAGAGCGAAATCTGGGGGCTTGAACCTTGTCCGGTAGTCAAACCATTGCCCACATTGGAGACCACTTCGGCAGAGTTGAGGAAAAACGGCATTCCCTCGTTGTCAAAGTGCGGAGTGACGAATCTTCGAGGGATTTCCACGCCGTATTCGGAGTAAACTGAAGGGGAAAGCACTCCAATTTTGTTGGTGGCTACGTCCCCCACCAACAGAACGCCATACACATCCAGAACAGTGGAGATTCGGCAGGGGATCGACTCGCCCATAGAGTTCACGCTCTCTCGCGTGTGCCATTCTCCAGAGCGGAAATCGAAGACAAAGCACTTCTCGCCGGGGAAGGTGAAGCCCACGAAGTCCGCGCCGTCTTGTGAATAGCTCCAACTGAACGCATTTGAAATCACGTTCTGGGGGTAGGTCGAAAGCTCCTGCTCGATAGGGACTGTGGAGAGCCTTTCGGGAGCGCCCCCTGCGAAAATCCAGATAGCCGGACGATCGTTCTCCCCTCCGCCAAGGAAAATCATCCGATCATCCACGGAGGAAATCGCGTAGATGGAGGCCAGTCCCTTGGAAACCACAGACCCCTGAATGTATACGAAGGGAAATCCTGTTCCTCCCACATTCTGAAAGCCTTGAATCGTTTGTTGGCCCAACACGTACAACTGATTCTTGAGCACAAAGGAGCGCACGTTGTAATCGGGATCGGCCTCTGCTGCCTCAAAATCGGTAGAGATGTAGCTGGAGCCATCCCGCAGATCGGAGATAAAGAACTTCTGCCCGTTTTTCTTCGTGAACTCAAAATAGCCGTCGATGTAATTCACATCCGACACAGGGCCATCAAAATCAGAATCAGAGATCGCAACCAGGCCACCGGAGACGGTATAAATATAGGCGTTGAACTTGGTGTCGTAGGCGGGGAGAACGATGATCATCTGTCCGCCTTCCTGCCCGTTGTCGGCCATAATGACCCTTTCAGATCCTGTCAGAGTCGTTGCGCCACTGACCAGCACAGCGCTATAAGTAGCGGCTCCGAACCCGTCATAAGCAACATCCACCCGGTACAGTTGCGTGCCTTGAACAAAATATGGCTTGCCGTTGAAGACATGCGCGCCGCGATTGAACGAATTGGAGCCTGCAGTGGTGGCAAGCTCTATTCCTGCGGGGATCAACAACTGCTTTTTGCTCGGCGTCACCACTTCCGGAATATGGGAGTAGAGATTGACGCACTCCTGCGCTGAAATCGGCAGGGAGTTCATTCGGTAGAAAGAGCCTCCAATGGGAATCTCAGGCATTACCAGCCTCCTGAGCGGTCTGGGGCCACATAGATCGAGTCAAGCTCCGCATCGTTGTCCAGTGCATCCTCGAGAGCTTGAGCTGCCTTTCCTTCAAGCACTGCTTGCCGATTGTCCGGAACCCCGTAGCTCGGCCCCAGATCGGCGGCAATGCTCCACTTGAGCGCCATCAGGTATTCATTGGGGTAGTCAAGCTCGTCGGAAATGTCGTCGCAGATCGCAAGAGGTTTTCTGACGTCAATCCGCACCACGTTGTCCACGTTGCTGGCCGTCTGCCAGACGTAGAAACTACCGTTATCCAGAGTGGGGTTGTAATACCAGTTCGTGACTGTTCCCTGGCTTGATTTGTCCGGCTGTTGTGTGTACTCCTGCCGGGACCAGCGATTCACCGGCACTTCTGATGCGGTGATGGAGCTGGCATAAGTGGCGTTGAATAGCTTCAAAGGTCGATCGATTTGCTGCGTGAAGCTGTAGACCGAATTACCAGAGGCGCAATCTCCTGTCACTCCAGATACAATCTCAATTTGGGTAGAGGAATCCACGTCCAAAACGTATGTCCAAAATCGTGTTCCTGAGTCCAGCTCAATGCCGATTCTTGAGCCGGTGATTTCATCCACGTATTGCAAAGCTGCAACAGTGGAAGTCTCGGCGTTCGTGGTGGAGGTGTTTTGGGCGCGGAAAGTAATTTCGTCAAGGGAGGCGGTAATGACAAGCTCCCCGGACGCTGAAGCAGTAAGCGTTACTGTGTCCTCGACCGTGGTCCCATTGAGAACTGAAAACACACACCCAGCGCTGGTTCCCTTGGTATAGGAAAACCTTACTCGGTAAGTTCGTCCGACAGTTGCATCCAGAGCATAGTCAGCACCACCGTCATTAGCGCCGGAATTAGTAATGACAAGACCGCTAGAGACAGACAGAACGCCAGAATTAACCGAAGTCCAGCCCTGAGTAGAAACCACAGGCGAGGACGTGAGGATATTTGTCGCCCCTGCCATGCCCGTAGTCGATTCCACAGAGATTGTCGTGTCGCCGGTCGTTGCTGCTGTGTCAATGGATGTGTTGAAGAAGGAGTCTTCGTATCCACACGGATCACCCTCCGGACCAAGGCTGTAGAATCGCTGTCCCACATTCAAGGGAAGTACACATCGCTCCTGGAGCCACAGATGAATCCCCTTGGTCTGCCAGAACTTGCTGACATTGTTCAGGGAGTCAAGGCCGTTCTCATAATCCACGGCAGACACAGGCTGCTCAGCGGGGATGATCTTCGCATCGCGCAAAGCCTGGGTGATAATCTGACCGGCAGTGAGATTGTAGGTGCGAGTAATCGCCATCAAACGATGTCCGAATTGGTGAACGGAGGAAGCACAAGGTTTCCGGGTTCGGTGTTTCTCACCGGGTATCGAGCGGGGTTATCAGGACGCGGGCGAAGTTCAAGCTGTGGATGCTTTGGATCAAACTCCTCCTTTCCTACAAAGAGTCCATCCCACTGCATCCGCATGTCCTCTACTTTGCGCTTCTGGCCGTCTTGGTCACTGATGACGTTCCACGATCCGCGCTTATAGCGATCCCGGCGAATGATGCCCATCACTTAACCTTTTTCTTGGAGCCTTTCGGG
>JAKQFZ010000528.1 GCA_029558215.1 Candidatus Omnitrophota bacterium | reverse complement strand
CTCGACAGCCTGAATCTTCTCTGTAGCCTGCTGGAAGTAGCTCTGAACTTCCTGGCGGAATGTGATTTGCGTCAGCCGCTCGACACGCTGGTTGATCTCCAGAATCTGCGCTTCCGACTTGGTCAGTATCTCGGCGGAAACCAGTTTGTCCTGAGTTTCTTTGACTTGATCCAACAATTTCTTGTAGTTGTCTCGACTGCTCTGATAGGCGGCTTGGGATTTCAGAAGATCCCCGTCCTTTTCAAGTTTTTCCGCTTCGTGGAATTTTTCTTCGGCGGCATCAAACACGACCAGCAAATCCTTGGTCGCAATCTCCTTGCGTGCCTTCTCAAGCAAGACGCTGGGCTTGATCGGATACTCCCAACGTGCCTCTTGGGGATCCCTCTCCAGAATGGTTTCTAGAACCTTGATGGCATCCGCGGCGTGTCCCATTTCCACGCTTGTGTTTGCCTGGTCGTACATCTTCTGGATTTCGCGAATGTCTGCCAGGCGGTCATTGGCATTCTGAAAGATGTTGCGCTTCGAGATCTCCTCATAGGCAACAGTGGGTGGTTTCTGGATAACGTCTTCCACGATCTTTGTCGGCGGATCTTTGGCTTGGGGAACCCGGGTTTTGCTGAGTTTCTTCAGAACCTCATCGATCAAGATATCATAAGGCTCCCCCTGCTTCTGCATATATCGGTAGAACGCCGCCAACGTCAGCAGCAGCAGGAAAGCAGCCAGAAGCCTGTCCCGATGAAGGGTAAACAGGTTCCGGACTGTTGCCATCGTCATCTTTGCCATCTCAATTGCCCTTCAGCTGAATCGCTCTCAAGTGTCTCCATCTGACCGAGCGTTTCAGTCGAAACGTCTTGTGCTCAACTACTGTCCCCCAGGTGGCACTCCTTCGCCACCCGGCTGAGGTTCCGGTTTGGTCTCCTTGACCTCAAAGAATCGGACATTCTTCAAGAACTCTTCCAGCGACAGCTCGTCTTTCTGGAGCTGCTCACAAAACTCACGCCGGCAGCGCTGCTCATAGAGTTTCTTTCTCAACCGGTTCATCCACATAACCTGAACACGGTCGAAGTGTACGCCTGACGAGACAAGAGCATCCACTATCTCGGGCCATTGCTGATCGTTGGCCTGTTGATCGTCAGATCCATAGACTACCAGGTATGCCGCAGTCTTGTCCTGATCCAGAAGCAGATCCGCAAACACGAAATCCATTCTCTTCTGACGCAACGCATCAATGAGTTTCATCCTGTTGGGATCGGGTGTCACCAGCTCATTGACGGCGATCTCGAACTCAACATAGTCCCCTTTGGGAACCTGCGTCTTGACTTCGATGCCCGAGAAGAAAGGATTCAGGTTCAGCACTTCAATGAACTCATTGATTTTGATGGCATCGCGGGTCTCACACTTGCCCTTCAGAACAAAGTTGCGCTGGCTTCCTCGCAGCTGATAGAGCCAGATCTCAGGTGGCGCTATCTTGGCAATCTCAAACAGCATGCTGGACAAGCGTCCTCGCTGATTGAGAACACCCTTCAACTTCTCGAAACGTTCGTTCATCTTGCCCAGTTCGGTGAGCAGATCCTTGGCTTTGTCTCCAACTCCCTCGAAATGGATGATGTTCTCAAGGTACTGGTTGGCTTCGTCGTATTTCTTCAGCTGAGAATTAATGTGAAGCACTCCGGCAAACGCCGTCAGCAGAACAAGAGCCGCCTGGATGACAAGATACGCGGTACGCTGTTTGAGTACCTTGGATTCCTTGACAGATGGCGGGATGAAATTCATCGCAACGATGGATTTGCCCGCCGCCCTTGCGCCCAACCCTAGAACAACGGGACCAACTTCGGCAAGCCCCTGTGCTTCGATGGGAGCTGTCTCTACTTTGGCAAGTTCAAAAGTATCGGCTTTGGTGACAGAAACACCCAGACGCTCCTCAATACGCTCCTCGATGCCTGGAATGCGTGAGGTACCACCAGTAATCAGAACCCGTGTCAGAGCCTCTCCTTCCGGCTTGGAGATGAAGAAGTCTATGGAGCGTCGAACTTCGCCCAGGATTCTGTCCAAGGAGCTCTCGACCACCGAGGTTGCTCGCTGTTGATCCGCAGTCAGGCTCTCTGGTCCCTTGGATGAACTGCGTTGGGAACTGAGCGAGAGTTTCATCTCCTCGGCTTCGGCAAAAGAGGCAAAGCCCATCTGGCTCTGGATGGACTCGGTAATGACGTTACCACCAACAGGAGCGCTTCGAATGAACCGAACGATCTTGTTCTGGTAGATGACAATGTTTGTCTCAGAGGCTCCGAAGTCAATCAAACCCACGACTTCGGAGGGATCTGCCTCATTGTCTACAAGGGCGTTGAAGAGACACAACGGTGCCACATCAATGACGTCCGGTCGCAGTTTGGCGACGTCGAGAACCGCGACATACTCTTCAATGGCGGTCTTTCGAATGGCGATCAGCGTGACGTCCAGTTCCGGTTCCCCGCTGTCAAAACAGTGATAGTCCAGAATGACTTGATCCAAGGGGATGGGAATCTGCTGCTTGGCCTCGAACCGAACAATGCGATCCAGGCGGTCACCGGTCACGCGCGGAATTCTGAATTGGCGGACGATGGCACCCCGACCCGGAACGGACAGATAGACCTCTTTGGTTCGGAACTTGTATTCCTTCCAGATCGAGGCAAGAATCTGACCGCGCTTTTTCTGGGAGTCTTCGGGAGAGAGTGCAGGATCAAAACCAAAATCGGCGGTCACCAGAGTTTCCGCCCGCAAACCTGCACGATCAGGGCTGAGTTTCAAGACCTTAATACAGCCTTGACCCAGATCAACGGCAAGCGTTTCCTTCTTCAGACTCAGACCTAAACGGACTGCCATCTTCTGTTCAGTCTATCCCCCCAACA
>JAKQFZ010000434.1 GCA_029558215.1 Candidatus Omnitrophota bacterium | reverse complement strand
TTGCTTTGTTCAGAGAGAGGCAATCGCCCAGTGGTAAACGGACGATGCGAGTCCGTGTGTGCGACTGCCAGAATCAGAATCTCCGGTTCCCTCTCCTGGTTGTGGGAGAAGGTTGTTGTGAGGGGTTTGTCAGGAGGAACGAGCAGCATGGCGGGTACGGCACTTGGACTGATCGAAACACGAGGCTTGGTTGCAGCCCTTGAGGCATCGGATGCCGCGGCAAAAGCATCGGACGTTGTCGTCAAGGAGATCGAGATTCCCTCCGCTGGCGTATGCACCGTCAAGATTGTGGGAGAAGTTGCCGACGTTGCTTCTGCCGTTGACGCTGCGGTCGCCGCGGCGGGTCGAGTCGGAGAAGTCCTGGCTCACCATGTTATCCCGAGGCCCGATTCGGAATTGGAGAATTTCCTCTACGAGAAGAAGATTGTGTTGAGTGAGTCTTCCGGTTCTGTCAATGCCTTCATCCGCGCTACTGCAGATGAGGACAAGGGGGACAAGAAGAAGGCCACAAAAAAGTAGGAACAAATTCCCAACAGCATCGTTTTTCGATGAGTGCGGACACTCGACTCTGACTCTGGTCAGTAGAGGACAGGGTGCTCTCAGAATGAGTATATCCGCCCCGCACAACCTGGCTGAACAATATCACCCAAAGCCTGACGCATGAAGTCTACCGCTGCATCGCCGGTGCAGTGGCAGGGTATGATCTCATCCACGTTCAGACTCTTCAGCACATGGCACGTCTCTGTCAGGCGGTTCTTTGTTGCATTGACAAGGTGCAGGCCACCGATAATGGCGTGAATTCTCTGTTCGCCCACGATCTGAAGGATGTAGTTGATGGAGTTCACCATTCCCGAGTGACAGCACCCAAAGACAATGACCAAGCCCTTTGGCGTCTTGAACCACATCGCTTGATCGTCTTCAATGTGATCCGGTTTCGTGCCAGCTGCATCGCGGAAAAACGCTCCACCGGTATCTTCAAATGAAGTGACTCGTGGAATCTCTCCCGTCATGCCTGCCTCGGCGGAAAGCCAGAGCGGTTTTTGAACCCAGTGAATCTGTTCTCCAATATGTGTTGCGATTGCACCGGAAGAATCCAGAGGGATGCTGACGTCACGGGCGACTTTGTCCTTCGAGAGAGAATATCGAAGAGCCAGAACTCTTGGTTCACAGTAGATGTCAAGATTGGGCTTGAGAGACAGAAGTCTGGAAAGTCCTCCGGTGTGATCGTAGTGACCATGGCTGAAGACAAGCATATCCGCTTGGCTCAGGTCCACACCAAGCCGCTCTGCATTGCTCCAAAGGGCTTTGCCCTGACCCAGATCAAAGAGGATCTTCTTCTCTCCACTCTCGATCCAGAGAGAAAAGCCATGTTCCGTGGTGAGCCCAGGCATGGCTTTGTTGTCAACGAGAACTGTGATCTTCACTACTGCCTCTTGACCAACGCCGAACGCACTTAAGAGAGTACCTTTTCAATTGTCTGATCACACTCAGTGGTCACAGACATTCTCACCTGTCTGGAGGTTTCCCTCAAGATACGCCGCAATGAGTTTCTCCGGAGATTCGGATGGAGCACCGACTACGACCTGAATCCTGTTTTCCGTGAACAGGCCTTGCGCTCGCTGACCCATGCCACCGGCAATGATCATCGTCACCCCCTGCGCCGCCAACCACCTGGGCAAGACTCCAGGTTCGTGTGGCGGGGGAACCACGTCCGTTCTCTTGGCGATCTTGCCATCTACGACATCCACCAGGGCAAAAGTCTCGCAGTGTCCAAAGTGCATGCAGAGTCTCTCGTCTGCCAAGGGAACCGCAATTCTCATCTTGATCTCCTCTATCTATTCAGAACCTTTGTTCATTCTTCTCAACAACAGCATCCATCCAAATCCGCTATCGGTTGGATGATGCTCCGCATTATTCCTGCCAAGGGTGTCTCGGCGTAGTGATGGATGAAAACGCGTCCGTCATCAGATGCCTGGGCGATCCTTGGATCCATGGGGATAGATCCAAGAAAGGGCACATTCATGTCCTCCGCGATCTTCCGACCGCCACCGGAACTGAGTATCTGTGTCACCTCACCACATTTCGGGCAAACGAAACCACTCATGTTCTCCACCACACCAAGCACAGGCACCTGCAACTGATGGCAAAACGTTATTGATTTCCGAACGTCCACCGCAGCCACTTTTTGTGGCGTCGTGACAATGACGGCTCCGTCCACTGCGCCAATCAACTGGCAGACAGACAAGGGCTCATCCCCGGTGCCAGGAGGGGAATCCACGATCAGATAATCCAAATCCCCCCAGGCAACATCCTGAAGAAACTGCTTGATCGCACCCATCTTCATGGGGCCGCGCCAGATAACTGCTTCATCCTGATTCTTCAGCAGAAAGCCGAGCGACATCACCTTCAAATCTCCCAGTTCTATCGGAAGCAGTCCTTCCTCCGACCCTTGAAGCATCTCGTTCTCAAGACCCAGCATTGTCGGAATACTTGGACCATGAATGTCCACATCAAGCAGGCCAACCCGCTTTCCCAAGAGCATCAACGAGGTCGCCAGATTGACCGCAACGGTGCTCTTACCAACCCCTCCCTTTCCAGAGAGGACGATGATCTTGTGCCGAATGCGGCAGAGTCGCGACTGAAGTTTCTGTCGATCGGCAAACTCCTCATCTGTTTCATTCCGCCGACGCTTCGATGCAGAGCAGTCTGAATCACTGCACGTACTGCATTTCGGATTCTCTTCGTTCATCATTTCTCCTTTTCATAAGGCCACATGGCGACACCGCCATCCAGAACCTTGACATTGTCATATCCCGCTGCCTTGAGCACCAAGGCCGCCTCATAACCTCTCAGAGAGATTTTGCAGAAGGCGACAATTTCCTTGTCTTTGGGAATCTCGTTCAGCCTCTTCCGAAGGGCGCCAAGCGGAATGAGGGTAGATTTCGGAAGACGGACTTCGGCATACTCCTGCGGAGACCGAACGTCCAGGAAAAAGAAATCCGCTCCGTCCTGAATCTTTCGGTAGACTTCCTGGGCTGAGATGCCGACCATAAGACCATCACGCTTGTTGCGTGCAACATTGGTCGCAGTGATCAAGTTGTCCATGGCAGGTGCATACGGAGGAGCGTACGCAAGATCGAGATTCGCGATATCATCCAGAGTCATTCCAGCGGAGATAGCTGTTGCTGCAACGTCAATTCTCTTAGCTCCATCACCCGGTCCTGTTGCCTGAACTCCCAAAAGCCTGCCTGTCTCCTTGTCCGCGACGAGTTTCAGCAGCAAGGGTTTGGACTGCGGCATATAATGGGCTTTGTCCGGTCCTGGAGCCATGGATGTGACAATCTCATAACCGGCGGACAAGGCTCCTGTTTCGGTCAGACCGGTTCGGGCAACACAGAAGTCAAACACTTTGCAGACAGTGCTCCCAAGAATGCCAGGGAAGGTCTCATTGCCCCCGCAGATATTCACTGCAGCAACTCGGCCTTGTTTGTTCGCCGTGGAACCAAGTGGAACAAAACAGGGACGGCCGGTCAGGCGGTCAGTGCACTCAACACAGTCACCAGCCGCATAGATGTCGGGGTCAGAAGTCCGCATGTGATCATCAACACAGAGGGCTCCCGTTTTCTCCCCAATGGAAAGTCCAGCCTTCCTGGCCAGTGTGACATTGGGACGAACGCCGATCGCCAGAATGACCATGTCTGCCGGCAAATCCCCCTTGTCCGTCTGAACATGTGTCACGCATTCCCCGTCGCCATGGCGACTCTCCAGGGCGAGAGCCTTGGTGGCGGTCATCACGCGCACCCCTTTGGATTCAAGATGCTGCTCCACCAGTTGCGCAATCTCCCAGTCAAGCATGTTGAGAATCTGAGGAAGCATCTCCACGACGGTCACCCGACATCCGTGTGCGGCGAGTGCTTCCGTGGTCTCCACACCGATCAGCCCACCTCCGATGATAACCACATCCTGGGCCTTGCCTTCAGCGAGGATCGCCTTGATTCCCTCTGCATCATGAACACCGTGCAAGGTGAAGACGTTCTTCTTGTCAATGCCCGAGAGACGTGGGATGACCGGAGAAGCGCCCGTGGCCAAGACCAGTTTGTCGTAAGAAAGCCAGGATTCCTCTCCCGTCTTGGAAGACTTCACACGAACTCGCTTGCCGGCTCTGTCTACCTCTAAGGCTTCTGTGTTGTTGTGAACTTTGATGTTTTTGACATTCTGGAAGAATGCCGAGTCGCGAACAGCTCCGGCAGGGGTCTCCATCAAGTGCTTTTGTTCTTTCACCTCGCCAGACACGTAGTAGGGAAGACCGCAGCCTGCATAAGAGAGCAGACTGCCTTTTTCCACAACTGCGATATCCGCATCCGGTGTCAAGCGGATAATCTTGGATGCAGTCTTAGGTCCCGCAGCAACACCACCAATGATGACAACCTTCATGATTTCTCCTTTTCTCGCTCCCTCAAGTGTTTCCCACCGTCTTCGTCTCCCTACAGGTTGAGATTGTTCCACACTCCAATGATATCATCCGCACAAGGAGCATGCGTTTCAATCGCTGTCTTCTCCTGCATTTGAGCAGAAGTGAGCGAAGTATCATAGCGAACACGGCCTGCGATGCGTGCTCCCCATTGGCGTGCACTGCTCTCAATCCGTTCTGTCATCTCCGGATTGATGTCCCATTTGTTGACACACACAGCGGTGTCAATGTCGAAGTGGCGCGTCAGTGCCAGAACACGTTCCAGATCATGCTCTCCCGACACGGTTGGCTCTGTGACCACAAGTGCCACATTCGCGCCAGTCACTGAGGCAATCACCGGGCAACCGATCCCCGGCGGTCCATCTATGAGAATCAGCGAACTGTTCTCCTGTTCTGCAAGCCGTGCGGCCTCTTTGCGTATCAAAGTCACCAGCCTGCCTGAATTCGCTGCCCCGATTCCCAGCTGTGCATGAACCATTGTTCCGCAACGAGTCTGAGAAATGTACCATTCGCCGCTCTCAGTTGGCTGCAGGACAATTGCATCCTCTGCGCAAAAACGCGCGCACACGCCACAGCCCTCACAAGCAATAGGATCGACCCGAAAGGTCTTGTCCACCGAGCCGTTTCCGGGCCCGTCATAGAAGATTGCATCGAACCGACACAACTCCTCACACTTACCACAGGCGGTACAATGCCCAGGGCGTATCTGAGCTCGTTGCCCAGCGATGAAACGCCGTCGTTGCACAATTTTCGGTTCCAACAACAAGTGCAGATCCGCCGCGTCCACATCACAGTCCGATATCACAGGCTGATTTGCCAGAACGGCGAAAGAACCAGTCAGACTGGTCTTGCCCGTTCCACCTTTTCCACTGATGACAACAAGTTCTTTGATCATGAATGCGTCCAATCGATAACTCGTGTCGTTGCCTTGAGTTTCTTCTTAAGACTCTCCTTTATCCTGTCCAGATGGGGACAAACATAATCCCATGGAAGTCCACGAGTCATGCAGGAACCGAGAAAAACTGCTTCCGCCCCTCGTTTTTCCATCTCCACGGCACGTGCGACGGCCTTTTTGCCTGGACATCCGCCGCACGAGATAAAGCCTACAATCTCGACATTCCCCATCTCCTGGTATGCTTCCTTGCCATCTCGGGCATAGGCAAGGCATTTTGTCCCGGGACAGATATCCTCCGTTTGCTGACACCGCACAATTCCAACTTTCATCCGACTCTTCCTCTCTCACTGTGATGATAGGACTCTCCGGGGTGAGTGTCTTCTCAGAAAAATTTATCTTGCCACCAGAGGAAATATCCCCAAGGATTATCCATTCGGAAGCCCGTCGTTTCCGGAGGACAGGACCAACTGGATATCTCCGTCAGTAACAGGTCGCAGGGCTTGCCGCCGCTCAGGAGTTCGTAGGCGCACTTGATGAGCATGAACCTCTGATGTGCATTAGGGTCATCCGAATTTCGGTCGGGGTGATACCTCATGGCTGCACGTCTATATGCCTTCCTGACATCCTCTTCGGTGAAATCCTTGTCCAATGCAAGGATCCTGCAAGCGGCCTCGCGAATCATCAACTCTGTCACCATTGTCTTATCTGGTGCTCTATCTCTCATCCATCCTCCGCTGTCTCTGCTGCCACTAAGCCTTCAGTTCCACGAAACCTTTCTCCCCTGGATAACGTATAGCGCCGCCAACTCTGGATCTTGGCTATCGAAGACCTTTCCCTCCTTGATGCCGATCAAGTATTCTGATTGAACCTCAAAAAGCTTTTGAACTTCATCTTCGATCAACTTGCAGCTTCTATGGCGGATTCCGGATACGTAGGAATCCTTCCTACTGCTTCTTTCTCGGAAGAACAGGGACTGTGGATTGAGCAACAGGGCGATGAGACTGCCCTTCGGGCGAAGCACCCGAGCCGCCTCCCGAATCGCTGCCCGCTCGTCTTCGATGAACTGCAGTGACACGACAAAGACAACTGCATCAAAACTGGATTCGGGAAAAGGCATTCCCTCAGCACGGGCGACTACCCGCCTCACAGGATCTGGAGCACAACCGAGCACTTCTTGTGAAATATCCAGCCCTGTGACGCAGAAACCCTCCTTGGCCAGCACAGCCTCTATGATCGCCGGGCCACAACCGACGCTCAAAATGTTCTTGCTGTCTCTCAGCAGGCGAATAAGGTAGTCCGACTCAACTCTGAAAACATCCTGCCAGAACTTGGTCTGACAAGACTTCAGATAACGTTGCGCGTCTTCAGAATCGCACCTTTGCAGAGCGCTCACAACTATGCTCCTCGCTCACAGGATCGTTCTTCACATCGTGTTTCTCGCCCGCAACAGGTTCTTCCTGTTGTCTCAATGGAGCACTTGCTCGGCCTTTCTTGAATACCATCCTGCCGGGGTCCCCTAATCGCAAAACCAACTCCACCGCTGATGAGCCGACGGACTTCCCCCTGGCATTCAGGACATTTCTTGATTGGCAAATCCATCATGCTTTGTCTCCGATCGAATCGAAGACCGCACACCTTGCATTCATATTCATAGGTCGGCATTTGTGACCACATCCAATCTGATTTCACTATCCACTGCAGCAGGCGATCTCTTTGACGGTCGCATTCAGGATATGCTCGAAAATCTGGGAGTACTCCGGCAACGCGTCAACGATAAGTTCGCCTCTCGAATACGCTTGGGCGATACGCCGGTCGTCGGGGATTTCTCCTAACAGGGAGATGCCGTTCTCAGAGCAGTAAGAATGAACCCGATTGTCACCAATTCCCACACGGTTGACCACCACACCAAAGGGGATTCTTAACTTCTGCAGCATACCGACAGTCAACTTCAGATCATGCAACCCAAAAGGCGTTGGTTCGGTTACCAACACCACGAAATCCACGCCTCGGACTGTCTCAATCACAGAGCATGAAGTTCCCGGAGGAGCATCCAGGATTGCCGGCAGGTCGTCGGACAGATGAGACTTCACCGCTTTGATGACGGGCGGTGCCATAGTGACGCCAACGTCTATTCTGCCTTCAACCAGCGTGATCCGACCCGACTCAAACGTTCTTACAACACCAATGCGTCTGTCGATTTCATGAATTGCTGCGACGGGACAGACCAGAGCGCATCCACCACAGCTGTGACAGAGTTCGGGAAAAACGAGCGGAACAGTCTTCAGGGACACAATTGCATTATATGCACACAACTCACTGCACGCACCGCAGGCGGTGCACAGTGACGCGTCCACCTCAGGAAGCAAAACAATGACCGGCTCTTCTGTTCTTTGAGTGCCCTGGAGAAAGAGACGAGCATTCGGTTCTTCCACGTCGCAGTCAAGCAGGTGTACGGGACTGCCGAACACCTTTGCCAAGTTGATTGCCACT
>JAKQFZ010000428.1 GCA_029558215.1 Candidatus Omnitrophota bacterium | reverse complement strand
CTGCCTCTATGACAAGGCAGGACTGACACACATCCGATCTGATACATATTCCGGCGTGTTGCCCGAAGGAGCGTGACACCTTTGGATGTGATATGCCTCTTTGCTCCAAAAGGGCTTGCGCACTCGGGGGATTCTTGGTAGATTAACAATAGAGAGCGACAGGGAAGGCAGATTCTACCACCTGCTGTTGCTCGTGATGTTCTACTTGTTTTGAGCCACTAAGTAGAATAGGGAACCTTTCCGTGGTCTTAATGACCATTTTAGGCGCCCACCTGTTGAGGGCTGGCTTTTAAACCTGTCCGACACACGGCAACGGCGGGGGCTAGAATCTGCCTTCCCTTTTTTGAGCAAGACTCTCATGCAGAAATGCTCAGGACTCGGGTGTTCGGCTCCATCCGAATGTCTTTTTTCATCTCAATTGAGGCAGAACCTTGGAACCCGTTAATGTTCTTGTCCTTTCTGGCGGTCCCTCGACCGAAAGAATGGTTTCTCTGGAATCGGGGAGAATGGTCAGCGAACACCTCGATTCCGAGCGGTATCACGTCGTACCGGCGCAGATATCACGCCAGGGATTGTGGTATTTGGCCGGTGAGCTCGAATCTGACACTCACAATATGGGCACCCAGGAAGAGGCGGAAGCCTTGCTTCCTTTTCAGAAACGCCCCTTGCTCGAGGTGGGACGGAGTATTGACCGTATCCTTCTGGGTGAAGAGATAGACGTTGCATTTATTGCCATGCACGGCTCTTACGGCGAAGATGGCACCATCCAAGGTCTTCTGGAGTCTTTTGGAGTTCGATATACCGGCTCTGGAGTGTGTGCCAGCGCTCTGGCGATGGACAAGGTCCGCTCCCGTCACATGTTCATGCAGCACCATCTGTCCGTGCCGCGTTGGATGACTTTCGACCGAAATCAGTGGGCGGGGAAAAGTCAGGATTGTCTTGAGGCGATTCGTTCGCGACTCGGGTTGCCCTGTGTGGTCAAACCGAGCAATCAGGGCTCCAGCATTGGCGTTCATCTGGTGCAGGATGCCGCATCGTTGGAGCAGGCGATCGTAGACACGCTGTCGCTTGCCCGAAGAGTCGTCATTGAAGAATACGTTCAGGGAACGGAGATCACGTGCGGCGTGCTTGAGGTTTCAGCACAAGCCAAGGCGCTTCCCATTGTCGAGATTGTCTCGCAGAGGAACTTCTTTGACTACGAAGCCAAGTACGATCCGAGGCTCAACGAGGAGATCGTGCCGGCGCGCATTGGTGAGGCGGTTGCAGACAGTGCCTCTAAGGCTGCTCTGAAGGCGCACCGAGCGCTGGGATGCGCGGGGTTTTCACGAACGGACATGATCGTGGTCGGAGAAACACCAATCGTTCTGGAGACCAATACGATACCTGGATTGACTCCAGTGAGCCTGTTTCCGAAGGCCGCTGCGGCGGCCAACATCGAGTTTTCACGACTGTTGGACATTATGGTTGAGGGTGCCTTGTCCGATCAGTCGTATTAGTAACTGGACAGAAATCAAAGGCGGACATCGTCCAGACGGAGAGAGACGCTCCGTATGGGAACAGTTGGTGTATTTCCCAGATGATGAATCCGCTTTAGATAAAATCCCTATGGAGGAAAGAGAAGAGATGCGAAGAAAGATCATTGCGGGAAATTGGAAGATGTACTGTGGCACGCCACAAGAGGCGGCTGACCTGGCTGGACAACTGGCAAAACAGGTCGGGTCGTTGACGGATCGGGACGTCATTCTGTGTCCACCGTTCACCGCATTGGCAGCCACAGTTCAAGCGGTCAAAGGCACCAACATTGCTGTCGGTGCACAGAACATGTACCCTGAGTCAAAGGGAGCGTTCACCGGCGAGATTGCTCCTGAGTTCCTTCTGAGCTTGGGCTGCACGTACGTCATCATCGGCCATTCAGAACGGCGCACTTATTTCAAAGAGACCAATGAGTTCATCAACAAGAAGGTCAAGTGCGCTTTGGCAGCAGGACTGAATCCGATTATGTGTCTCGGTGAAACGCTCGAAGAGCGACAGGCGAACAAGATCAACGACGTCGTCAAAGATCACGTTCAGGGTGGTCTCGCTGGCATGTCCGCCGCTGAGGCGGCAAAAGTGGTTCTCGCCTATGAACCCGTTTGGGCGATTGGAACCGGCTTGACCGCCGAGCCGAAGGATGCCGAAGCCGTCCATCAGTTCATCCGACAAGTTTTGACGGACATGTTCGACAAGGCCACCGCCGAAGTCATCCGCATCCAGTACGGTGGCAGCGTGAAGCCCGACAACGCGAAGACCCTTCTGACCATGCCAAACATTGACGGTGCATTGGTTGGTGGTGCCAGTCTGAAGGCCGATTCCTTTACGGGGATCATCAAGTACGAAGGCTGAGTTCACAACTCATGGTTGACCCAATCCCGACGCAACCAGTCAGTCCTCAGCTCGGGAAGCCAACGACAGTTCAAGAGGGTTCCCAAGTCAGGGAACCCTCTTTGTCTACACCCTCCACAAGAGCAGCACAGAATTCTGAAGTGCCGACGCCCCAGAGTCTCGGAGAGATCCTGGGTCAGCTGGGGTTGGCAGATACGCCGGAGAATAGACAGATCGTCGCGGCGTTGATCACTCAGGGTTTGCCCCTGGATCAACAGCATGTGCAACTGCTCAGCTCGCTGCAGGGCAATCCAGAACTGGCGGCGATTTTGCTCGGCCTTGGGATAGAGCTGTCAGATGATATCTTGGCTCAGATTCTCGATCTTGGGCAAGCCACCACAGCATCGGGACAGGTTCTCAAGGAGGTTCTGGAACTGCTTCAGCAAGTTCTTGTGACGCGGATTCTTGATTCAGATTCTACAAAGATGGTTGAATCCCTGATCGCGCAGATTCGGCAGACCGTGATGATCGCGGAGACGGGTGCAACGGATCTGCAGATCAAGGATTTCCTGGCGCTGCTTGTTTCGGCAACCGCGGGGGCAACCGCTGAAAGCGTGTCCGGTGCCGTGCAGACTTCTCTCGACACTTTTCTCCTCTCGTTGAGTGACAACCTGAATGATATCTCCGTTCTTCTCGGACGAGAGATGCTTTCTGGAACAGTCCGGGATACACTGCTCAAGCGCCTTTCGGAAAGCCGTCAGCACATCTCCAGCACCGCGATGGGACAGATTCTCATGCGAACGTTCCACCAAGCCGCTTCCTCTCGAGAGTCATCGCTGGTGTTTTTCCCACTTCTCTGGCATGAAGAGCCTGGAACACTGACCATCGCATTCGATCATGAACGAGAAAAGGGGAAAGATTCGGAGGGGGGCAAGCGAGGCGAGTCCTCTTTTCTCATCGCATTTCAGTCTCTCGGCCGGATTCGCGGACATGTCCGGGTGGAGCGAACCGACGTGGTCTGCGATCTTGGGGTTGAATCTGAAGAAACACAGAAGTTGATCGTCAAGAGCCGGTCGGATCTTTTCAGAGCCTGTGAACAAGCCGGTCTCGATCTCAAGCAGTTTGAGTGCTTCATCGTTCCGAGCGACCGATGCGAGGCCTTCTTCTCGCCCTTTGCTCTGCATCCTGACATTCAGGAACCCATACCCGAGAGGGTTCTTAGAATTGATCTCCTGGCGTGATCTCGAGCGCCGCCTCCTGTGCCTCTATCCACATTGAAGGCTGCCAAACTTCACTGACCTCGTGAACCGGACTCAGACACGACAGCTGCATCACGGCGAGATCGGGCGACTTATCCGCACGAAAGACGATTCTCTTGCCAATTATCAGCCAAAACGGCATATTACACACAAGGCATCTGGTACCCGGACGTATCGGTTGCCTGTTACGAGAGATGCTTGTTTTCTTGCGGAGTCCAGTTGCCTTGAGAACAGGCCGGTACGGAGTATTCGGATGACAAAACGCCTCTTGTTCCTATTCATGTTGGTGAGCGTTCTTCCGTCGGGGCAGTCTTGGGCACAGGACAATCAAACCTATCTGCTGCGCCATGTCTTTGCTCCAGGGATGTCTGCGACCAATGAGATCAGCATTCAGTTGAACGGGACGATGAAAATGGAGCAGGCTCCAACGTTCCCCTATGACGCAACGGTCAATCTGGTCATGCCTGTGAACGTTCTAGAGAGTACCGAGGAGAACACCTCAAGACTGGAACTGCGCGTTCGGGAGCTCTCAAATGAACAGCGCTTGGGCTACGAAGTGCAGAAACTTCTGGTTCGTCCGGGTTGGATGTCGGTGGACGATGAGATCGTTTTTGACA
>JAKQFZ010000360.1 GCA_029558215.1 Candidatus Omnitrophota bacterium | reverse complement strand
CCACTTCCGTCTGAGTGGCTGAATCGGGTGGATAGACCTTTGAATCCATGGTCACATTCCCTGCTTTGTGTCGGACGACCTTCTTGCGGTCCAGGGATACTTCCAGATCCAGGCGTCCAACGCATTCCGTATATGATCCTGCCTGAACAACGATCGTCTCGTTGATCAGCAATGGCTTCTCGAGGCGAATATGCGCGTGACCGCCGACTATCACGTCAATGCCATTCACTGATGCTGCAATACGTTTGTCCTCTTCGAGTCCGCAGTGAGAGAGAACGACCACAAGATGACACTTGTCTCTCACGGCAGCCATTTCTGACTGCACCGCGGCGATGGAGTCTTTGACGTGGATTCCCTCATCTGCAGAGATGTTTGTTACGGCGAGCAGACCAGTAGTAAGAACTCCAATAACACTAATTTCAATCTCGTTGACTTTGAAAAATGCATGGGGTGCATCTCCGATCAGAACGTCATCAGGGGTGTAAACATTCGAGCAAAGCAGGGGAAAACTGGCTATGGCAAGGAGTCTTCGAATGTGTTGCCAACCGTGATCGAATTCATGGTTACCCAGGACGGCACAATCGTAAGGCATTGTGTTCATGATGTGATAAACAGATTTTCCCTTGAACAATGCTGACACTGGAGTTCCGGTGATCTGATCTCCTGCATCCAGGATCAGGACGTCATCTCTCTCTGACTTGACTTGCTTGAGATAGGTGGAGACGGTGCCGTAGCCTCCGATCCCGTTCTCATCGGGACGAGTGTGAGCATGCGTGTCATTTGTGTGAAGAATTGTGAGTGTGCGAACATCTTTCGAAACGTCTTCTGCCTGGCTGTATGGACTGAGAAAGAGAACGACGAGCGCCACAAAGGTAAGTTTTCGCAAGGTTTTCGAATACATGACCACTCCTAGACGGCTACCCGAAAAACCGGGCTGGTGTCTGACTCGGGAAAGTGCGCGAATGCACTGCCATAGCCTTCAAGCCACTCGTGCTCGTCACTTCCCAAAGATGACCATCCTAAGATTATCACATTCGGGGTCGAAATGCTTCAACGGTTCAAGTGTTTGGGCTCTTCTGATGAGGAGACTGAACCGCAAAACAGTGCGAGTGCAACTTCATGGCGTGGACTATGAAAATGGATATCCGAAAACATGCTTTGATTGACGCAGTGACACTATTTCACTACTATCTACTAGCGGACTAAGGATGATACGAGACGGTCTCTTGGTGCGGTTGTCGTATCACGTTTCGTTTCTTCAGAAGCCGACGTGACGATATTGCTTCTCAAGAGACTTCGAGGTCTATGGATTCAGGACTCGGCCGATCCAAGTCCTGAAGTGAGCGGTTTGTCAGA
>JAKQFZ010000353.1 GCA_029558215.1 Candidatus Omnitrophota bacterium | reverse complement strand
TCTCTCGCCAACTTCTCCAGCAAGCGCAGGTTGAGCTTTCCATCTTCTTGGGTGAGAACGAGGTTAGGGTTGTCGAGCAACGCGCGTCGCACCTTGATCTCTGGATGCTTCTGCAACTTCATCAAGCGCTCGAAGGAGGTTCCAGGACTACGGGCTTCTGGGATCAGGTCCTTCGGATCGGTGCTCTTACGAGCCATTTTTTTGTTAGAGATTCTTGTGCGGGCTACCATCTGCTCAAGATTCGCGGGACATTTTTGTCGGTGGAACTACGCCTACTACGAGCAATACGGGTCTCATTGTTCATCGGACATGGACATAAGATAATATAACAATGCTTGACAATTTTGCAATTGTAACGATATTGGCTTCTTACGTA
Organism: Candidatus Omnitrophota bacterium; assembly: GCA_029558215.1. Taxonomy (GTDB): domain Bacteria; phylum Hinthialibacterota; class Hinthialibacteria; order JAKQFZ01; family JAKQFZ01; genus JAKQFZ01. The sequence continues at coordinate 5,450 of JAKQFZ010000353.1, read as the reverse complement.
ACCAAGCGAGGTGCATCATGGGTGTGATGGAGTGTTCGAGGAATGGATGTGAAGAGATCTTGTGCTCCTCCATGTTTGAGGGAAGGTACATTTGTCATTCTTGTTTGAAAGATCTCCAAAAACTTCGAGATTCTATTCCACCCAATACGACCTATGGCGAGATCCAGAAGATGCTAAAGGAATTCTGGGATTCAAATAAAATCCCCAGCGAAATCTGTGAAGATCCTGTCGCTTATATTGACAACATGATCAAATAAGGCTGAATGGGAGAAATGCGAGCAATGTCCGCCGAAAAGCTATTCTCACCGTTTCGTGGTCGCATGATTGAATTGATTCAAGCCATTGAATCTCAGAATGATCATAAAACGCCCGAAGAGCGACAAGCGTTTGAGGCCATCAGAGAGGCCGCCATTTTGCTGGACGAAAAACTTCCAGCAAACATGACGTTCTTGGTCCATGCAACGACTAAGCAAGGAGCCGACGTCTTCTTGAGCAGCGCCAATCCTGTTTTCGTCCTTCACCTATTGGTAGACTTGTCAAGGCGATGGAAAAGCCACTTGATCAAGATCAAGACCATGTTCAAACCCCAAGGATCTGCCTGAAAAGGTAAAAATGAAGCCAATTTTCGTTGTTATTGAGGGCATGGACGGATCTGGGACAACGACCCAAGTCGATCTTCTTCACCAATGGCTGGACCACCAAAAAATCAGGGTGGTCAAGACAAGGGAACCCACGACGGGTCCTGTGGGAAAATTGATCCGCACGGCGCTACGGAATCAAATCGAAGATGAGAACAAGCACAGGGTAAATATGCCGCCAGAAAGTTTGGCGCTTTTGTTTGCGGCAGATCGTGTAGATCACTGCAAACGCTTCATTTTGCCAAACTTGGAGCATGGAATTAACGTCATCTCGGACAGATACGTGCTATCGAGCATGATTTACCAATCGATTGACTTGAATCGTCAGAAAATTCGATTTGAGCGAGATCCTTTCAGTTGGTTGAAACAAATCAACAGCAGGGCTATCCAAGAGACGATCACCATCGTATTGACCGTCCCTGTTCAAATGGCGCTGAGTCGGTTGTCCAACCGTTCCGTCAAGGAGATATTCGAGACGGAGACCTTCCTCAAAGAAATTGCACCTGCCTACCACCAAGCCCATCTTTTGTTGCCAGGACACAACATCAGATATGTCAATGGCGACCAAGAAAAACACATGGTATTCGCCGATATTTTGAAGGTTCTGAAAGAAGATACACGGCTACCTTTCTGAAAAATCAGGAAACGGCTTGCCTCTTCTAGCTGTCGTAGTTAGGATATGTGGCATGTCCGTCGTTTCGAGCCATGTGTTCATGGAAGTCTTCGAAGTTCTCGTGAAGGGTGGTGGAGCTTCCATTGATGATCTGTCCAATTTTTTGGCACAGATGGATCGCCCACTTGATGGACCACGCGAGTTTTCATTCCGTGGAAACTTGGGCTTCGGCGGCAAAATCTACTTCGAAGAAACAGGTTTTCGAGTGAGTTGTTATCCAGAAGATGAGACACCAGAGCGAACTAGGATCATCTCGAAGTTGAACAACGAACTCAAATCCATCGGGAGGAAAATCCGAAATGTATAAGTACGATGGCCAAACAGAAACGGTTGATGGGAACGACTTGCGAATCGGCGATCTGTGCATCTTGTGGTGCGGACATTGGAGAGTCACTGCTATTCGCACCTACCGTGGTCCTCTCAAGGAGATCTCTGCCTTGGTTGACACAGACACTGGCTCTGGATTCTCTCTCTGTCATAGTGACAGCGTGCTGATTGCAAAACGGAAATCTTGAAAGACAAGACGATGAACTTTGCAGACATCCCAACCTTCCCCAGGGCGAGCTACGAGATCGATGTTCCGTTTTCGATGCTAGAAACCACCTTGAATGGGTTCCAGAGAGAATACGACTTGGATTTGTTGCCTGACTTTCAGCGAGGACACGTCTGGACGATCACTCAGCAAATTCGCTTCGTTGAGTACATTCTCAAAGGAGGCGAATCGGGGAAAACCCTGCTGTTCAACCATTCTTCATGGCACGACCCTGTTCAGAAGAAAGGTGAATTTGTCATCCTGGACGGGCTGCAACGACTGACGGCTGCCCGGAAGTTCATGGCCAACGAAATTCCTGCATTCGGTCATCTACGCAGGGAATTTTCTGGACGCATGAGGTTCATGGTTAGCTTCAAGTTCAGGGTACACTCTTTGCCTGATCGAGCATCTGTGTTGAGGTATTACTTGGACCTCAACGGAGGGGGTACTGTGCATTCAGCGTCAGAGCTGGATCGCGTGAAAGCCCTTCTGGATAAGGAACTCCAGTGATTCATCGCGTGAAGGGTGACGCGAGTTGCCCACAAGCTCTATCTCAGCAGATGATTGTCGCTCATATTTGCAGCGACATCGGGCTAATAGGCTCGAATTTTTCTGAGAAAATCTCAAAAAAATGGCCAGAAGCGCGTGAGCGCTTTCTGTCTCATCCAGACCGACGTAAGCTCGGTTCTGTCATCTTGAGCGAAGCAAGCGAGCGGATCTTGATCGCTCACATGGTCTCACAGCGAGGTATTCGCTCTAAAACCAATCCTCACCCTGTGAGTGTCCTCCATTTGAGGACGTGCCTGGAAGCCACAAGGCGATTGGCGGAAACCATCCACGCGACAATCCATATTCCCTCGGAACACCTGGATGACTTGACCGATATCCGAGCCACCTTGGACAAGATTTCCGCAAATCTAGACATTTACATCTACGAAAAATTAAGACTACCCTTACAAGGAATTGCCTCAACGACCACTGACAGAACAAACCGCCTGGAATGCGCATGGAACATGATCTTTTGATGGTTGCATCTGATCCAAATACTTCGGTGCAGAGGTTGGCATGGTTGGCAAAGAGTGCCTGTGATCCAGTACGCAGAGCCATCCTTGATAATCCCAACTGTTGCCGCATTCTCGACAATGGACTCGTAGATCCTTCCATTTTTCAATTGTTGACACCACGCTTCTCAGCGGAGATATCTCACCATCCACTATTTGTTCTTTACACAATCATTGATCCTCGCGAAGAGATGTGGATACTTGTATCCAATGTTATTGGACACGTCATTGATCCAGGTTTGGTTCGAAAACTATTTGTAATCTACGAAAGCTCCTTGCTTGTTCGTGGTAGCGCCGCCCAGAATTCAAATACGCCAGAAGACATCCTCCAATATTTGACCAAAGACTCCAATCGAGAAAATGATACCGTGCTACTTCGGGTAGCAAAAAACAAAAACACACCGATAGACGTTCTTTTCTCTCTGAGTACGGATAGTACTGCGACAAACGAGATCAGAAAAGCTGCAAAAGAATCGCTTGCCAAACGAGGTCTATCGTGGACTTCGACCTGAAGTTCACCGAGGCGCGGGATCCGGCGACGCCATTCCAATGCTTGATGGCATTGACCAAGCATCCCGAGGTGGAAGTGCGTCACGCTCTCCTCGACAACCCGAACGTCCTTCCCACGGACGAAGACGGCAAGCTCACCACGAGCTTGCTGGAGGCGTTGGCGAGAGAGTTTCCCGAGGAGGTGACGGTGCATCCAACCTTCGTCCTGCATGCGCTCATTGAGCCCGCCAAGGAGATGGGAGAGGTGGTGGTCCACGTGGTGGGAAGGACGACGGACGTGGGGCTCATTGAGCACGTGTTCCGCACGTGGAGGCTTGACGATTGGCGAGTGCGTCGAGCGATGGCTCAGAACCCGAACACGCCGCCCGACACCCTTCGACTCCTGAGCAATGAGGCCACCGAATCCAATGGGTACGTGCGTCGAGCGGTGGCGAGGAATCCGAACACGCCCGTCGACACCCTTCGCCTCCTGGGCAATCGCGGGACCGAATCCTCGTGGTACGTGCGCCAAGCGGTGGCGGAGAACCCCACCACGCCTGAGGACACCCTTCGATCCTTGGGCAACGAGGTCACCGAATCCGTGGGGGACGTGCGCGTAGCGGTGGCGAGGAATCCGAACACGCCCCAAGACACCCTTCGAATCCTGGGCAATCGCGGGACCGAATCGGAGTGGTACGTGCGCCGAGCGGTGGCGAGCAACCCGAACACGCCGCCCGACATCCTTCGCCTCTTGGGCAACGAGACCACCGAATCCGTGGGGTCTGTGCGCGAAGCCGCGAAGAAGGCACTTGAAGCGCGAGGTCTCCCATGAATCACGATCTGGAGGCCCTCGTCCAAGAAGCACGCCATCCCGCGACGCCCTTCGAGCGCTTGAAAGCGTTGGTCAAGCACCCCGAGGTCGAAGTGCGTCGCGCGTTGCTCGACAACCCCAACCTCGTTCCCACGGACGAGGACGGGACGCTCACCACGGATTTGTTGTGGACACTAGCCCAGACGTTGCCCGAGGAGGTGGCGGGGCATCTTCTGTTCGTCCTGCACGCCCTCGTCGAGCCCGCCAAGGAGATGGGAGATGTGGTGGTGGAGGTGGTGCAAAGGACGGCCGACGTGGGGCTCATTGAGCAGGTGTTGCGCTCCTGGGGGCCTGACTCGTGGGGGGTACGCCGATCTGTGGCGAAGAACCCCACCACGCCCCTCAATGTCCTTCGTACATTGGGCAACGAGGTCACCGAATCCGATTGGTACGTGCGCAAAGCCGTGACGAGTAACCCGAACACGCCCCCCGACGTCCTTCGAACCATGGGCAACCCGAAAACCGAATCCAATTGGGAAGTACGCGACGCGGCTCAGAAGGCACTTGAAGCGCGAGGTCTCCCATGAATCACGATCTGGAGGCCCTCGTCGCCGAGGCCCGTGATCCCAGCACGCCCTTCGAGCGCTTGAAGGAGTTGGTCGAGCACCCCGAGGAGGAAGTACGACGCGCCGTCTTGGACAATCCCCACGTCTGCCCCGCCAACGAGGACGGAACGCTCACCACGAGCTTGTTGTGGAGGTTGGCAAAGGAGTTTCCCGAGGAAATCGCGAGCCATCCTCTCTTTGCTCTGCATGCGTTGGTTGGGCCTGCGGAAGATATGGTCGCGGTGGTAATGGAGGTGGTGCGAAGGACGACGGACGTGGGGCTCATCCAGCACGTGCTCATCACGTGTGACTCGGATTGGTACGTGCGTCAATCCGTGGCAGCCAACCCGAACACGCCCCTGCTTCTGCTTCGAAATTTGGGTAACCCAACTACGGAAGACGAAACTTACGTCCGAAGAGCCGTGGCTCGGAACCCGAGCACGCCCGAGGACGTCCTTCGTCTCTTGGGCAACGAGGCCACCGAATCGGATTGGTATGTGCGCGACGCGGCTCAGAAGGCACTTGAAGCCCGAGGTCTCCCATGAATTCCGAGCTGGAGGCCCTCATCCAAGAAGCACGCCATCCCGCGACGCCCTTCGAGCGCTTGAAAGCGTTGGTCAAGCACCCCGAGGTCGAAGTGC
>JAKQFZ010000344.1 GCA_029558215.1 Candidatus Omnitrophota bacterium | reverse complement strand
GTGCGTGAAGGCACTCGGTACACTCTCAAGCCTTACTCTCCCTATCCCAAAGTGGAGAAGGCTTTCTTCAGCGTTTACGCTCTTCAACCTCAGGACGCTAGCCCCTCAGGGTTCTTGTTCGTTACCAGTTACCCGGTTCTTCACCTCGGAAGCTCCATCTTGGCCTATCGCCAGATAACGCAGCAGAACGTCAGCGAGTACGTCCACACCTCTTCTCTGCTACTGCGCAACCCTGACTTTCTGGTGTTCGGTGCCAGCAACTCCTGCGTCCTCATCACTTCTCAGCATACGCACCAAAGCTTGTCGGATGCGCTGTCCTCTACACTCTAGGAAGTCAACATGGGTAGTAAAAGAGAATTCAAGGAGCGCTTGGGTGAGGACGCGACGTTCCAACAGTACCGCAGGATCGTCTCTACCATAGAGAAGAGAGTGACTGTCAGCAAGTTCGTGGTGGAAGCGCGTTCCTTGCACAGTAGTCGAACCATGCGCAACCTGAAAGGGAACGCTCCTTCTTCGGACAAGGTATACGAGGCCATCGTTCGAGACATGGCCGCGAGGTCTCGTATCGTGGAACTCAAGATGACTCTGTTCGTGGAAAAGGAACTACTGGAGTCTGCCCTGTCCTCTATCAGTGCTCACATAAGAGCCTTGTACGATCTGAGCGACCTTGCCAGAACGCTGGACGAGAAGAAGGTACTGTTGAAGAAGGTACTGAACAAAGGCTACACTCTGTTGGAAGAGATAGCGTCAGCCGTAGAGGTGATGGACTTGATAGTGAAGGACATAGATCAAGCAGGGTACGCTGTAAGGAACCTGGTTGAGTTGATTAAGCTCCGAATCGAGCGTCCCGCTCAGGTTGTGTGAATTGAAAACCGTACCTGTTGCCAGATCCAACGCTTACTACATACCCATAAAGTACCTGAACGAGGACCAGGTCGACTCCGCAGAGCGGAAGTTTCGACTTCGCTTCTACACAGAGAGCGCGTGCTCCAAGTGCGAGTACCTGGAAGATCGACACGGAGAAGCTTGCGAAGAGTGTGCTGCCTACAAAGGCGAAGTGC
>JAKQFZ010000330.1 GCA_029558215.1 Candidatus Omnitrophota bacterium | reverse complement strand
ACTGCTCCAAAGGAAGGTCTGACATAGGGTTCTTTGCCGTGACGCGGTATTCCGGATCGGCGAGAATCCGGTCGTAAAAGGCATAGATCTCCTCGGTGAGGACGGAGATCATCTGAGGCGTCCACTGAATAACATATTCCTGTGGCTTGAAACCCAGAGCGTCCGTTTCGGGGTTGATCAACAGATCAAGTCTCCCCATCCTGCGAGCTTGACCGGGCGAGGTCAGGCAGACCGTGTTGGTCTGTGGAATCTTGCCGAACGGAGTTCCCGGGTTGTTACTGATCAGAATGTTGATGCCTGGAACGGATCGAGCAATCTGCTCTTCCAACTCCCTGGGCAGATCTGAGAGAAGCACAACGACACCGACTTGCTCCTGCTCTCTGAGAGTGCGAACGGCCTCATGAGCTGCTTTCATTGGATCTTCCGCCCAGAAGATGGTGTCAATGCCCTCTAGCTTCTCAATGGCGGGAACGAGTCCGAACACACCTATCTTCCTCTCGGCAGTCTCCTTGATTAGGTGACTTCGCCAAGGGAGTTGTTCCCGATCGCCCAGACGTAGGTTTGCGGAAAGAAAAGTAAGTTTCCTGGCACCACACACCTTCTCAAGAAACTCGGGACCAAGCACAAGATCCTGTGTTGCGATGTTCATCGCGTCATATCCCATCCGGTCAAGCATCTCCAGATAGAATTCAGTGCGAGCTCGGTCAAGTTCAGTCCCCGAGGCAAAAGCCTGGCCAGACTCCAGAAGCAGTGTAGGAATGCCTTCGCTTCGAACATTTTCAATTTCCAGTGATCGCGAGACGACACCCCCCAGGTTCTGACCCGAACAGGCACAAGGCTCGATGTTGGCTTCCGCCATGCCGGTATAGAGAATGCTCAGGAATGCGGCAGGAGACTGTTGCTGCGCTGTTCCCAACTCGGGCGACATCAGCAGAACGAGAAGCACTGACAAGGCCATCATTTTCCAAATACCCTCAGAGGAAACAACTCATCCGGTTTCCTCAGCATCCGCATTCAGAGCATCTTATATCATGGGGCGAAACTTGAGCGCAAGCTGCGAGCAAGCTCGGGGTACGGACCATCCCATAATCTCTTTGACAAACAAGCCCCTGATGCTAGACTACGTCCAGCCAAGTGGCTCATCCTGGAGAGTATGGGTTTGTCTTTGTACCAATCATGCGGAGGTCATAGTCAGTCATGCATCAGAGTTGTTTGGACGATATCCAAAAAATGAAGGAAGCAGATCCTTCGGGGATGCTTCAAAAAGTTGAGCGTTTTCCCCGAATGCTTGAAGAGGCCTATAAGATTGGCGCTGATTTTGATGCCTCGCAGTTCGGAGAGATCCGCCAGGCGGTTCTCTTTGGCATGGGCGGATCAGCCGTCGGGGGCGACTTTCTCCGCTGCTGTGCCTATGATCAGGCCAGGATTCCGATATCCGTTGTTCGAGGGTACACTGTGCCGAACAGTGTAGACTGCCACACTCTGGCAATCCTCTGTTCCTACTCCGGCAATACGGAAGAGACGCTCAGCTGCTATGAGCAGGCAATTCAGAAGAAGGCGCAGATCCTCTGCATCACCAGCGGGGGCAAGGTGGAGAAACTGGCCAAGGAGCACGGGCATCCTCTGCTCAAGATTCCTGGAGGACTGCCACCTCGTTCAGCATTGGGATATTCATTTGCCCCATTGCTGAGAGTTTTCGAAAGGCTTGGTCTGACTCCCAACCAGGAGAACTCCTTGCGCGAAGCCGTGGACGTTCTTGATGAGTGTGTCAATCTTTTCGGTGGCACGGTGCTGTCTGACAACAACGAGGCGAAACTGTTGGCCTGGAATTTGTTCGAACGCCTGCCCGTTGTGTACTCTTCTGCTCCGGAATATGAGGCGGTTGTCGTACGATGGAAAGGACAGCTGTCTGAGAACTCAAAAGTCTTGTCCATTGGTCACCTGGTGCCGGAAATGAACCACAACGAGATAGTCGGCTGGAGTGGGCTGAAACGGCTGGCAGAGCAAATGCATGTGGTCATGTTGCGAGACAAGAACGAACACCCACAGAACAAGAAGCGTTTCGATGCCACTCGCGAATTGCTGAAGAAGTCCTCCGCAGGTGTTTCAGAACACTATGCCAAGGGCGACAGCCTTCTGGCGAGAATCTTCTCCTTTGTTTCATTGGGGGATTTTGTCAGTGTGTACCTGGCGATCTTGAATCAGGAAGACCCGACACCCGTCAAACCGATTGATTTCCTCAAAGATTATATCTCCAAGTAAGGAGGTCGCATTATGAAGCAGATCGGATGGTTGCTCTCACTTTGGCTGCTGGTTGTCTTTGGCACCGCTTGGGCGGACACCATTGAGATGGAGTTGAAGTACGCTGAGACTGATGAAGGAGACGACTCCTTTGTTCAGTGGGCATCTTCCCAAGGCGTGGGTTATCAACCAGACAACGCGTCTGAAAAAGGTTTTCTGGAAATCGTCAAGAAAGAGCCAGAGTATCTGTGCAAAACACCTTTTCGTAGCGTCTTCCAACTGGGAACCCAGAGATATGCTGTGGCCTTCGATTCCAGCGACCTGGCTTCGGAAGGGTTCAACACGGCCTATTTCGATCTCAACGGCAACGGTGACTTGACTGACGATGAACCCCTTCGTGCTGCACAGGCCGGGCGGAACTACGGAGGAGGATACAGTTACAGAGAATATCCCATCGTCAAGATGCGCGTTGCCTGTGGAGATAAGGAGATTGACTA
>JAKQFZ010000316.1 GCA_029558215.1 Candidatus Omnitrophota bacterium | reverse complement strand
GGAAACAGATATGGAATCGAAACGAATTAAGTATTTGATTGGCCCTCTGCCAGATGATGTATCTCAGGCTATTGAATGGCTGATGGTACTCGTGCACGCGTCCGATGCCAAGGAGCTGCGAAAGATACCCGACGATCAGTTCAAGATCGGATGGTTCGCTATAAGTTTTCTCTATCCGGGCCTTCATCCCGATGAAGCCGTCGAGAATGGCGAAGATTTGTCGGATGAGGGGGACGATCCTCTTGAGATGCGAAGAACAGATCCACGCCTGATTTCTCCCTTTTATGAACAGAGTGGATGGCCGGTTGTGCTTGCCCCCATCGCCAGAGAGGCACGCAGACGTTTTGCAGCCGGGAAACTGGACGATGACGAGTACTACTGCTCGGAAGCAGCAGTTGCAGGATTGGTCTTTCGACGTCCCGAACTGGCAATTGAAGTCGCCGAAGAGCGCGAGAGAATTTGGAAGGAAGCTCAGTCGGCATGAATACAAGCGTCAGTCAAAGACTGGTTGGATGTGGCAATGACCTTGTCCTTCCACAAGCAGACATTTTCGGAAGAATAGTGCATGGCATCCTTGTCCAAGGATGTGTCCAAAACTGATGGATCGAATCACAAAGGCACGCCGCAGTTGGAACATGTCGCGTATCCGCTCGAAGGATACAGAGCCTGAGCGGATAGTCAGATCGATGCTTCACAAAATGGGCTACCGTTTCCGTCTTCACCGAAAGGACCTCCCAGGATGTCCCGATGTCGTGCTGCCTCGCCACAAGACAGTTATTTTCGTCCATGGCTGCTACTGGCACCGCCACACCGATTGCAGATTTGCTTATACGCCGAAGTCCCGCGTTGATTTCTGGATCCGGAAGTTCAGTGAGAATGTTGAACGCGACTGCCGTCACAAAGAAGCGCTTAACCAACTGGGCTGGCGCATAGGAATAATCTGGGAATGTGAAACGGCAGATAAGTCGCTGCTGGCACGACGTATTAAAAGCATATTTCGACGGACCACCACTTCTTGATCCTTGAAAGTTTCTGATGCGGACCTTTGACGCTTCACCCAGAGCATCGATGCTGATCGAAAGCATGCGGAACATTGGCTACACGCTCGAAACCGCGTTGGCTGACGTTATAGACAACTCCATTACTGCTGGCGCCAAGACGATCCATCTGTTCGCAGACGCAAGTGG